>NZ_LTCZ01000013.1:0-81337 GCF_001583455.1 Rhodococcus sp. LB1
CGGCGTGCACGCCGGGGAGGTCCTCACCCAGGATTCCCAGGCGCCGGTCGCTCGACGCCCCGACTGCGTAAATGACGGCGTGGTGATTCTCCAGCAGCTCGTCGTGGGTGACGTGCTTGCCGACCTCGACGTTGAGGTGGAACTCGAAGTTCGGCCGGTCGAGGCTCCATTCGAACATCCGGGTCACCTCCTTGGTGCCCGGATGGTCGGGTGCGACACCGGCGCGGACGAGTCCCCACGGGGTCGGGAGCTTCTCGAACATCTCGACCTCGACGTCCGAACGTTCGAGCAGTTCACCCGCCGCGTAGCAGGCCGCGGGGCCGGCGCCGACGACGGCGACCCGGAGCTTGCCGAGGTCACGGCGCGGCGGAGTCGCCGGCGTGAGGGGGATCCACCCGGTCGGCATGGGGTTGGTCGTGTAGTACTCGGCGTTGATGTCCTTGTAGCGGGTGAGCGAACCGATGAGCTTGTCTTCCGGGAAGATCGCGTCGACCGGACAGGCATCGACGCAGGCCCCGCAGTCGATGCAGGTTTCCGGGTCGATGTGCAGCATCTCGGTCTGCGCGAATTCCCGCTCCTCCGGTGTCGGATGGATGCAGTTCACGGGGCATGCGGAGACGCAGCTCGCGTCGTTGCAGCACGCCTGGGTGATGACATATGCCATTGCGGTTTCCTCACACCTGTCCGGACCATCGAACTCGTTTGTGTTACACGTAGTAACAGTTATATGAACTGTACTGAGAATCGCGTCCGCAAACAAGCACCGGCGCCGGATGGAAGAATCAAAGCTCCGTCCACGAGCGAAGGAACCGCATCTTGGCACTCGACCTACCCCTCGCCGCTCCCCCCGCACGCGGCCGCTTCTTCGAGACGTCCTGGCCGGTCCGCACCGGCGACATCGATGCCGCCAAGCGCCTGCGTCTCGACGGGATCGCGCGCTACCTGCAGGACGCCGGTCTGGACAACCTCGACGCGGTCGACGCCGCCGACAGCCACCCGCTGTGGATCGTCCGGCGCACCGTCATCGACGTCGTCCGGCCCGCGGTGTGGCCCGAGCGGGTGCACCTGCGGCGCTGGTGCTCGGCACTGTCGACCCGTTGGACGAACATGCGGGTCCAGATCGAGGGTGAGGCGGGCGCGCTCATCGAGACCGAAGGGTTCTGGATCCACATCAGCGGCGAAACGGGAATGCCCACCCGCATCGACGACGGGTTCATCGAACGCCTCGGGGAATCGGCGGAAGAACACCGGCTCAAGTGGAAGCGGTGGCTCGTCGAGAATGCTCCGGCCGCCGACGAGGACGGCATCGTGGACACCGGGTTCGTCCTGCGCCGCACCGACATCGACCCGTTCGACCACGTCAACAACGCCGTCTACTGGCAGGCCGTCGAAGAACTGCTCGCCGACCACGAGCATCCGGGCGGCGGCCGCCTCGTCGACAACCCCCATCGCGCCGTGCTCGAATACCTCTCGCCCATCGTGTCGACCGACCGGATCGTCCTGCGTTCGCGCCGGGACGACACGTCGCTGACCGTGTGGTTCCTGGTCGACGACGCCCTGCGCGCCGTGGCCCGGGTCGGGCCGCTCACCGCCTGATCAGACCATCTGCTGAGTGCCGATCACCCGCAACAGGTCGAGCCTGGCCCGCGCGTCGGAGCCCGGCTGCGGCATGTAGACGAGCAGATGCTGG
Organism: Rhodococcus sp. LB1; assembly: GCF_001583455.1. Lineage (NCBI taxonomy): Bacteria > Bacillati > Actinomycetota > Actinomycetes > Mycobacteriales > Nocardiaceae > Rhodococcus > Rhodococcus sp. LB1. The sequence continues at coordinate 1,691 of NZ_LTCZ01000013.1, forward strand.
TAGGCGCTCGGGGTCAGCAGCGTCTCGCAGACGAGGTCGATACGTCCGACCTCGGCGTGGAGGACGGTCTTGGTGTCGGACCGGCGGACGGCCACGTCGTGCCTGTCCCAGAGCGCCGCGAACTCGGTGCTGCTCTCGTAGAGGCGGTCCACCAGTTCCGTCACGTCGGCGTCACCGGCCCGCCGGGCGGCCGTCGCCCGCAGATCCGCGACGTGACGTCCGGCGAGCCGCTCGTGATCGTCCGCAGGGAACATCCCGCGCTCGCCGGGGTGCGCGAACCACCGCCACGGCACGTACCGATCGAGACCCGAATACCGGGACGCGTCGCCGAACAGGATCACGTGCATGCGGTTCTGGACCAGCACTTCCCCGAGGTCCGAGATGACGCAGCCCGGGGTGTCGTCGAGCTTGTCGAGCAGGTGCAGCAGTCCCGGTCCGACGTGTTTGTTGCCCGCGGCCCGCATCGGCGGAACGTGACCCGACAACAGGTAGAGATGGTCGCGCTGATCGTCGGTCAGCCGCAGCGCCCGCGCGATCGACGCCAGGACCTGCGTCGACGGATGCGGGCCGCGCGCCTGCTCGAGTCGCGTGTAGTAGTCCGTCGACATTCCCGCGAGCATCGCCACCTCGTCGCGCCGGAGCCCCGGCGTCCGCCGCCGCACTCCCGGTGGCAGTCCGACGTCGGCCGGAACCAGCTGTTCCCTGCGACGGCGGAGGAAGTCGGCCAACTCGGAGCGGTTCATGCATCAACTGTGCCGGACCCACCTGCGCGCTGCCAGGGATCGCCGGTCCCCCGATGAGCGGTCTCTGGTTGCCGCCCCCGGCGACGGCGACGCTGGTGTCAGTCCGGAACAGCCACCGACCATCGGAGCAGAACATGATCAGCACCACCGCACTCGGAACCACCGGTCCCACCGTCAGCCGGCTCGGCCTCGGCGCCATGGGCATGTCCGGGATGTACGGCAAGACGGACGACGTGGAGTCCGTCGCCACGATCCACGCGGCGCTCGACGCCGGGATCGACCTCGTCGACACCGGGGACTTCTACGGATCGGGCCACAACGAGTCCCTGATCGGCAAGGCCCTCGCCGGCCGCCGACGCGAGGACGTGACCCTCAGCGTCAAGTTCGGCGGCCTGCGCGGCCCCGGCGGCACGTGGGCCGGAGTCGACACGCGACCCGAGTCGATCCGGAACTTCCTCGCGTACTCGCTGCAGCGTCTCGGCGTCGACTACATCGACATCTACCGCCCCGCCCGTCTCGACCCCGACGTGCCGATCGAGGACACCGTCGGAACGATCGGCGAACTCGTCGAGGCCGGCTACGTGCGCCACATCGGCCTGTCCGAGGTGGGTCCCGAGACCCTTCGCCGAGCGGCGGCGGTGCACCCGATCGTGGACCTGCAGATCGAATACTCGCTCGTCTCCCGGGGTATCGAGGCCGAGATCCTCCCGCTCTGCCGGGAACTCGGGATCGGCGTGACGGCCTACGGCGTACTCTCCCGAGGCCTGCTCAGCGACTCGCTGCGCACCGATCAGACCCTCGCGGCCGACGACTTCCGCGCACACAGCCCCCGGTTCCAAGGCGAGAACCTCCGGCAGAACCTCACCCTCGTCGACTCGCTCGCCGCCGTGGCCGCGCAGCACGGGGTGAGCGTCGCGCAGCTGGCGATCGCGTGGGTTCTCGCCCGGGGCGACGACATCGTGCCCGTCGTCGGAGCGCGCACCGTCGCCCGGCTCGAGGAGACGCTCGGCGCACTCGACGTCCGCCTCGGTGCCGGCGACCTCGCGGCCATCGCCGCAGCGTTTCCCGACACCGCTGTCGCCGGGGAACGCTACGCGCCCGCGCAGATGGCCCAGCTCGACAGTGAACGCGCCGGCGTGGGGCGCTAGCGTCTAGCCATGGCCTCGCACAGCTCGTCGCGGAATCGCACCCTGATCCTGATGCGCCACGGCAAGTCGGCGTACCCGGAGGGGGTCGCGGATCACGAGCGGCCGTTGGCGCCGCGCGGACGGAAGCAGGCGGGTCTGGCCGGTGAGTGGCTGCGGTCGACTCAGCCGCCGATCGACGCCGTGCTGTGTTCGACCGCGCGCCGCACCCGGGAAACGCTGGAGGCGACCCGGGTCGGCGCTCCCGCCCGGTTCGCCGAGGAGCTGTACGGCGCGTACCCGTCCGAGGTGCTCATGGAGATCGTGCGGGTCGAACCGTCGGTGCGCACCCTGCTCGTGGTCGGGCACGTTCCCGGCATGCCGTCGACGGCACTGGATCTGGCGGGCAACCCCGATACCGGGGATGCCAACCTGATGCGGGAGAAGTTCCCGACGTCCGCGCTCGCCGTCCTCACGGTGCCGTGCGACTGGGACGAACTCACGTCGAGCGCGGCGTCACTCGCCACGTTCCACGTTCCACGGTAGCGGTCTCAGAACAGCTTCCGGCCGACGACGGCAACGACACCCAGAATCAGGACCAGCACGAGGGCTGACCAGAATCCGAACAGCCACCACACCACCCCGAAGACGACCAGCGCCGGGGCCACGGTGATGAGTGCGATCGTGGGGCTTTCCCGCAGCACTTCGAGTGCCGACTCGGTCTTGACGCGATCGATCTTCTTCTCGGACATGTCGTCTCCGTTCATCGAACCACGCATATCGGACAGGTGTGCTCGAGGATAGTCTTCACGGACGAGAACCAGGTTTCGAGCGAGGCCAGACGAGCGGCGAGGAGATGAGGAAAGCGCAGTGACCACCCGACAGGAGAAGGCCGCCCAGACACGCCGGGACTTGCTCGACGCCGCCCAAGTGGTCTTCGAACGCAAGGGGTATCTGAACGCCACCATCACCGACATCACCACCGAGGCCGGCAAGGCCGCGGGCTCGTTCTACAACCATTTCGACGGCAAGGAGGCGCTGCTCCTCGCGCTCGCGGACGACATCGGCGACGACGCGGATGCACTCATCGCCACGTCCCCGGACGATCTGCGGGACCTCGGCCCGCATCTCGCCGTGTTCTGGCAACTACAGTCGCGGCATCGCACCGTGATGGCCGCGCTCCGTGACGCAGCCCTCGTCGATCCCGCGTTCGCGCAGCGGATGCACGACTTCGGGATCGAGCAGATGAAGCCGTGGGCCGAACTCCTCACGGCACTCGCGGCGGACGGCGCGCACCTCCCCGCGAGCCCCGACGTCAGTGCCCAGCTGCTCGCCGCGGTGGCGACCGCCTTCGTCGGCCTGTGGGACGGCGGCGACGACGAGGGCATCGCCGCTCTCACCCGGTTCGTCGAGCGCGGGCTCCTCGGCTAACTGCCCGGGAACGTCACGACGTCGAGGTACAGCGGCATCTCGTCGGTGCGCGCCCCGGTCTGCGTTCCCGTCGCGTCGACCACCGGGGCGCCGGCGGTCGCAGCGGCCTCGAAGCTCTCCCCCGTCACCCGCCCGTCGAGGTCGAAGTTCTCGAACTCGAACGGAATGCCGTTCGACGCCAGGTAGTCCGGCCCGTCCATCAGATGGAAGTGCAGATGCGGTGCGTCGGTGTTTCCGCTGTTGCCCAGCAGCCCGAGTTGGTCGCCCGCCCGCAGGTCCTGGCCGACGCTGATGTCGTCCACGCTGCCGGGCTGCAGGTGCGCGTAGAACGCGTACCGCCCGTTCCCGATGTCCTGGACGACGTGATTTCCGCCGTACTGGCCGAGGGGCAGTCCCTGCGGACTGGCACCCGGAACCTGTTCGGACAGATCACCCACGACGGCGATCACCTTGCCGTCCGACACCGCACGGACCGGTGCGCCGTAGTACTCGTAGCTCGACAGCTGAGTCTTGTCGCCGACGTAGATGCGTCCCTGCTCGTCGAGCTGGACGAAGTCGATCGCGAAGCGCTCGGCCGCGAGCATCCGCCCGTTGATCGGCAGCACGGCCGCGCGGTGAGACGTGACCGTGCAGCAGCCGGTGCCGTCGAGCCACCGCGGACCGTCGAGGGGAGCGCGGATCCGGACGGCGTCACGGGTGTCGACTTTCGTGTCCGCCACGTTCTCGGCCAGCTGGGACGGCACGAGCGACGTCGCCTGCGGGAAGTCGACGTTCACGACGTGGCCCAGACTGGCGGGCACGTCGTCGGGACTGTTCAGTGTCGCGTCGATCCACACCAGCCCCTGCTGTCCGGGGGCGAGGACGGTGCCGGTCTTCGGACCACCGCCGAGGGCCTGGAACCACGGCGTCAGCGCCTCACCGCTCAGGTCCACCAGCGTGCGGCCGTCGCCCTTCACCTGCAGCGACGTGATCGTCGCCGGCTGCGAACCGGTGTTCGTCAACCGCAGTTCGTAGGCCAGGTGCACGCGACCGTCGCTGCCCGTCACCGGAATCGGCGCGGCCACCACATCCGCGACCACCGGCGTGAGCACGGCGGGACCGGCGGACGTGGCCGGCGCCGCCGACGACGTCGCCTCGCTCTGCTGGGTGTCGTCAGAAGCCGTGCAGGAGGTCGCGGCCCCCACGACGACGGCGAGAAGAAGCGCGATGGCGAACCTCGACCGGGCCATCATCCGACGCTAGCAACGGCGGCCACCCGGCGACAAGGCAAGGAAACAGATGAAGGCCCCACCCCCGAAGAGAGAGGGGTGGGGCCTTCGTCCTTGGTGAGTGCTCGGCGAGTCCTGGGACTCGTCAACCGCTCACGGGCGCGGAGCGCCTACCGGTAATCGTTGCTGAAACCGTAATCGTCCAGCGGCACCGCAGCACCGGTGTTCTGGCCGAAGCCGTCCGGGCTGTAGTACTGGTCGTCGTAGGACGGAACCGCGTACGCAGCAGCGCGAGCTTCTTCGGTCGGCTGAACCTGGATGTTGCGGTAACGGTTGATACCGGTACCGGCGGGGATCAGCTTTCCGATGATCACGTTTTCCTTCAGACCGATCAGCTTGTCCGAGCGGCAGTTGATCGCCGCATCGGTCAGCACGCGAGTGGTCTCCTGGAACGACGCCGCGGACAGCCACGAGTCGGTCGCCAACGATGCCTTGGTGATACCCATCAGCACCGGACGTCCGGCTGCCGGCTCGCCACCCTCGGCGACGACACGGCGGTTGGCCGCTTCGAAATCCGCACGCTCGGTCAGCGAACCGGGCAGGAACTCCGTGGCGCCCGAGTCGATGATCGTCACGCGACGCAGCATCTGGCGCACGATGACCTCGATGTGCTTGTCGTGGATCGACACACCCTGGCTCCGGTACACCTCCTGGACCTCGTTGACGAGGTGGATCTGCACCTGACGGGGGCCCATGACACGCAGCACCTCGTGCGGATCGGCAGCACCTTCCATGAGCTGCTGACCGACCTCGACGTGGTCACCGTCGGCCAGAAGGCGTTCGGTGCCGTCGTCGTGCTTGAAGACACGCAGACGCTGACGCTTCGAGAGCTTGTCGTAGACAACCTCTTCGCCACCGTCGTCCGGGACGATGGTGATCTTGTAGAAGCGGTCGCCGTCCTCGAGCTGCACGCGGCCACTGACGTCGGCGATCGGGGCCTTGCCCTTGGGGACGCGGGCCTCGAACAGCTCCTGAACACGCGGCAGACCACCGGTGATGTCGTCTCCGGCGACACCACCCTGGTGGAACGTACGCATGGTCAGCTGGGTACCGGGCTCACCGATGGACTGCGCGGCGACGATACCGACGGCCTCACCGATGTCGACGAGCTTGCCGGTGGCCATGGAGCGGCCGTAGCAGGTGGCGCAGACACCGGTGCCGGTGGTGCAGGTGAGCACCGAGCGGACCTTGACCTGCGTGATACCTGCCTCGAGCAGCGCGTCGATTGCCGGGTCGCCCAGGTCGTGTCCACGCTCGACGATGACGTTGCCGTTCTCGTCGACCGCGTCGGCGGCCAGGGTGCGGGCGTACGTGCTCGTCTCCACGTGAGCGTCGCGGATCAGCGTGCCGTCGGCCTGCTTCTCGGCGATCGTGGTGACGATGCCGCGCTCGGTTCCACAGTCGACCTCGCGGACGATGACGTCCTGCGAGACGTCCACCAGACGACGGGTCAGGTAGCCCGAGTCGGCGGTGCGGAGCGCGGTATCGGCCAGACCCTTACGGGCACCGTGCGTGTTGATGAAGTACTCGAGAACGGTCAGGCCTTCCTTGAAGGAAGACTTGATCGGACGCGGGATGAACTCACCCTTCGGGTTGGTCACCAGACCCTTCATACCGGCGAGCGAACGAACCTGAGTCATGTTGCCGGCGGCGCCGGACTTCACGATCATCGGGATCGGGTTGTCGTCGGGGAAGTGGGCCTCCATGGCCTTACCGACCTCGTCGGTGGCCTCGGACCAGATCTTGACCAGGGCGCTGTTGCGCTCGGTCTTGTTCAGAGCACCACGCTGGTACTTCTTCTCGATCTGGTCGGCCTGAGCCTCGAAGGACTCCATGATCTGAGCCTTCTCCGGCGGCACGAGGACGTCGGAGATCGAGACCGTCACACCCGAACGCGTGGCCCAGTAGAAACCGGCGTCCTTCAGCTTGTCGACGGTCTGCGCGACCACGATCATGGGGTAGCGCTCGGCGAGATCGTTGATGATCGTCGCCTGACGCTTCTTCGGCATCTGCTCGTTGACGAACGGGTAGTCCGCGGGCAGCAGCTCGTTGAAGAGCACGCGACCCAGCGTCGTCTCCGCGGTCCAGCCGTCACCGTAGTTCCAGCCCTCGGGGAACAGCTCCGACTCGATGTCGCGGGGCGGGCGCTGCTGCGTGAGCCGCACCTTGATCTTCGCCTGCACGACGAGCGCGCCACGATCGACGGCCATCTGAGCCTCGGCAGGCGAGGAGTACACGCCCTGCTCCGCCTCGTCGCTGGTCGACGCTGCGAGCTCGCCGATCGCACCCTCGTCCAACCGGGTCAGGTGGTACAGACCGGTGACCATGTCCAGACGGGGCATGGCGAGCGGTCGACCCGACGCGGGCGACAGGATGTTGTTCGACGACAGCATCAGGATGCGAGCCTCGGCCTGCGCCTCCGCGGACAGCGGAAGGTGCACGGCCATCTGGTCACCGTCGAAGTCGGCGTTGAAGGCCTCACACACCAGCGGGTGGAGCTGAATGGCCTTACCCTCGACCAGCTGCGGCTCGAAGGCCTGGATGCCCAGGCGGTGCAGCGTCGGTGCACGGTTCAGCAGCACGGGGTGCTCGGCGATGACCTCTTCGAGGACGTCCCACACCTGTGCGCGCTGACGTTCCACCATGCGCTTGGCGGACTTGATGTTCTGCGCGTGGTTCAGGTCGACCAGGCGCTTCATCACGAACGGCTTGAACAGCTCGAGCGCCATCAGCTTCGGCAGACCGCACTGGTGCAGCTTGAGCTGCGGGCCGACGACGATGACGGAACGACCCGAGTAGTCGACGCGCTTACCGAGCAGGTTCTGACGGAAACGACCCTGCTTGCCCTTGAGCAGGTCGCTCAGGGACTTCAGCGGACGGTTACCGGGACCCGTGACGGGACGGCCACGACGGCCGTTGTCGAACAGCGCGTCCACGGACTCCTGCAGCATCCGCTTCTCGTTGTTGACGATGATCTCGGGGGCACCGAGGTCGATCAGTCGCTTGAGGCGGTTGTTGCGGTTGATCACGCGGCGGTACAGGTCGTTCAGGTCGGAGGTGGCGAAGCGGCCACCGTCGAGCTGAACCATCGGGCGCAGCTCCGGCGGGATCACCGGGACGGCGTTCAGAACCATGCCCATGGGCGAGTTCTGGTTGACCTGGAAGGCTGCGACGACCTTGAGACGCTTCAGTGCGCGGAGCTTCTTCTGCCCCTTGCCGCTGCGGATGGTCTCGCGGAGGTTCTCGGCCTCGGCGTCGATGTCGAAGCTCTCCATGAGCTTCTGGATCGACTCGGCACCCATGGCGCCCGTGAAGTACTCGCCGTAGCGGTCGACGAGCTCGCGGTACAGCAGTTCGTCGACGATGAGCTGCTTGACACTCAGCTTGGTGAACGTGGTCCAGATCTCGTCGAGACGATCCAGCTCGCGCTGCGCGCGGTCACGGAGCTGACGCATTTCGCGCTCGCCGCCGTCCTTGACCTTGCGGCGGACGTCGGACTTCGCGCCCTCCGCCTCCAGCTCGGCGATGTCGGCTTCGAGCTTCTGAGCGCGGGCCTCGAGGTCGGCGTCACGCTGATCCGCGACGGACTTCTTCTCGACCTGCATCTCGGCTTCGAGAGTGGACAGCTCGTTGTGACGCAGTTCCTCGTCGACACCGACGATGACATACGCGGCGAAGTAGATGATCTTTTCGAGATCCTTCGGCGCCAGGTCGAGCAGGTAGCCGAGCCGGCTGGGCACGCCCTTGAAGTACCAGATGTGCGTGACCGGGGCAGCCAGTTCGATGTGGCCCATGCGCTCACGCCGAACCTTGGCGCGGGTCACCTCGACACCGCAACGCTCACAGATGATGCCCTTGAAGCGGACACGCTTGTACTTACCGCAGTAGCACTCCCAGTCCCGGGTGGGGCCGAAGATCTTCTCGCAGAAGAGGCCGTCCTTCTCGGGCTTGAGCGTGCGGTAGTTGATGGTCTCCGGCTTCTTGACCTCGCCGTAGGACCAATTGCGGATGTCCTCTGCACTGGCGAGGCCAATGCGGAGTTCATCGAAGAAGTTGACGTCGAGCACGTAACTTCCTTTCCCCAGAGGGATTGTGGATCAGCGGTGGCCGCCGATACCTGACTGCCAATTCAAATGTGAACTACGCCCCCGGACCCTGATTTCTCAGGATCCGGGGACCGAAATCTAGTTCGCGAGGTCGTCGACCGTCGCCGCTTCGTTCCGGGACAAGTTGATGCCCAGGTTCGCTGCGGCCCGCTCCAGGTCCTCGTCGTCACCGTCGGCCATCGCGATGGCCGCGCCGTCCGAGGACAGCACCTCCACGTTGAGGCAGAGCGACTGGAGCTCCTTCAGGAGCACCTTGAACGACTCGGGGATGCCCGGCTCGGGGATGTTCTCGCCCTTGACGATGGCCTCGTACACCTTGACTCGACCCACCACGTCGTCCGACTTGATGGTGAGCAGCTCCTGCAGCGTGTATGCCGCGCCGTAGGCCTGCATCGCCCAGCACTCCATCTCACCGAAGCGCTGGCCACCGAACTGGGCCTTACCGCCGAGCGGCTGCTGGGTGATCATCGAGTACGGACCGGTCGAACGAGCGTGGATCTTGTCGTCGACCAGGTGGTGCAGCTTGATGATGTACATGTAGCCGACCGACACCGGGTACGGGAACGGCTCGCCGGAACGGCCGTCGAACAACGTGGCCTTTCCGTCGGACGCGACCATGACCTCGCCGTCGCGGTTCGGCAGCGTCGAACCGAGGAGACCGGTGAGCTCGTCTTCCTTGGCGCCGTCGAACACCGGGGTGGCGATGTTGGAGTCGGCAGGTGCAGACAGCATCTCCTCCGGCAGCTGCTCCGCCCAATCGGGACGGGAGCCGTCGCCGGCGATCTGAACGTTCCAGCCGGTCTTGCCGATCCACCCGAGGTGGGTCTCCAAGATCTGACCGATGTTCATACGACGCGGAACACCGTGGGTGTTCAGAATGATGTCGACCGGAGTGCCGTCGGGCAGGAACGGCATGTCCTCCTGCGGGAGGATCTTGCCGATGACGCCCTTGTTGCCGTGGCGGCCGGCGAGCTTGTCGCCGTCCTGGATCTTGCGCTTCTGTGCCACGTAGACGCGGACCAGCTCGTTGACACCGGGGGGCAGATCGTCGTCGTCGTCGCGCGAGAACACGCGGATGCCGATGACCTTGCCGGTCTCACCGTGGGGGACCTTCAGCGACGTGTCGCGAACCTCGCGAGCCTTCTCACCGAAGATGGCGCGCAGCAGGCGCTCCTCGGGGGTCAGCTCGGTCTCGCCCTTCGGCGTGACCTTTCCGACCAGCACGTCGCCGTCACGAACCTCGGCACCGATACGGATGATACCGCGCTCGTCGAGGTCGGCGAGGACCTCGTCGGAGACGTTCGGGATGTCGCGAGTGATCTCCTCGGCACCGAGCTTGGTGTCGCGGGCATCGATCTCGTGCTCCTCGATGTGGATCGAGGTCAGGACGTCCTCTTCCACGAGGCGCTGCGACAGAATGATCGCGTCCTCGTAGTTGTGGCCTTCCCACGGCATGATCGCGACGAGCAGGTTCTTGCCGAGCGCCATCTCACCGTTCTCGGTGCAGGGGCCGTCGGCGAGGACCTGTCCGAACTCGACACGCTGTCCCTCGTCCACGATCGGACGCTGGTTGGCGCAGGTGCCCTGGTTCGAACGCGCGAACTTGCGCATCCGGTAGGTCTTGCGGCTTCCGTCGTCGGCCATGACCGTGACGTAGTCGGCGGAGACCTCTTCCACGACACCGGTCTTCTCGGTGACGATGACGTCGCCCGCGTCGACGGCGGCACGCAGTTCCATGCCGGTACCGACCAGCGGAGCCTCGCTGCGAACGAGGGGCACCGCCTGACGCTGCATGTTCGCACCCATCAGGGCACGGTTGGCGTCGTCGTGCTCGAGGAACGGAATCATCGCGGTCGCGACGGACACCATCTGCCGCGGCGAGACGTCCATGTAGTCGATCTCGGCGGACGAGACGAATTCGACCTCGCCACCCTTACGACGGACCAGAATGCGATCGTCCGTGAAGTGACCGTTGGCGTCGAGGGCCGAGTTGGCCTGGGCGACGACGTGGCGGTCCTCTTCGTCCGCGGTCAGGTAGTCGACCTGGTCGGTGACCTGGCCGTTCTCGACCTTGCGGTACGGCGTCTCGATGAAGCCGAACGGGTTGACCCGCGCGTACACCGACAGCGAACCGATCAGACCGATGTTCGGACCCTCAGGGGTCTCGATCGGGCACATGCGGCCGTAGTGCGACGGGTGAACGTCTCGCACCTCGAGGCCGGCGCGCTCACGGGACAGACCACCCGGGCCGAGGGCGGACAGACGACGCTTGTGCGTCAGCCCCGACAGCGGGTTGTTCTGGTCCATGAACTGCGACAGCTGGGAGGTTCCGAAGAACTCCTTGATCGCAGCCACGACGGGCCGGATGTTGATCAGCGTCTGCGGCGTGATCGCCTCGACGTCCTGGGTCGTCATGCGCTCACGAACCACGCGCTCCATGCGGGACAGGCCCACGCGGATCTGGTTCTGGATGAGCTCGCCGACCGTGCGCAGACGACGGTTACCGAAGTGGTCGATGTCGTCGACCTCGACGGGCACCGCACTGCCGCCGGGGGCGGTCATCTCGGTGTCACCGGCGTGCAGGCGCACCAGGTACTCGATGGTGGCGACGATGTCTTCCTCGGTGAGGGTCGACGCGACGATCGGCTGTCCGAGGTTCAGGCCCAGCTTCTTGTTGATCTTGTAGCGACCCACGCGAGCCAGGTCGTAGCGCTTGTCCTTGAAGAACAGGTTCTCCAGGAGCGTCTGCGCACTCTCCTTGGTCGGCGGCTCGCCCGGACGCAGCTTGCGGTAGATGTCGAGCAGCGCCTCGTCGGTGCCGGCGGTGTTGTCCTTCTCGAGCGTCGCCATGAGGATCTCCGAGAAGCCGAAGCGCTCGGTGATCTGCTCGGTGGTCCAGCCGAGGGCCTTCAGCAGCACGGTGACGGGCTGGCGGCGCTTGCGGTCGATGCGGACGCCGACCGTGTCGCGCTTGTCCACGTCGAACTCGAGCCATGCACCACGGCCCGGGATGACCTTGACGCTGTGCAGGTCCTTCTCGGTGCCCTTGTCGACGGAGTGGTCGAAGTAGACGCCGGGGGAACGCACCAGCTGCGAGACCACGACACGCTCGGTGCCGTTGATGATGAACGTGCCCTTGTCGGTCATCATCGGGAAGTCGCCCATGAAGACCGTCTGGCTCTTGATCTCACCGGTGTTGTTGTTGATGAACTCCGCGGTGACGAACAACGGCGCCGCGTAGGTCATGTCTTTGTCTTTGCACTCGTCCGTCGAGGCCTTCACCTCGTCGAAGCGCGGGTCCGAGAAGGACAGAGACATCGAGCCCGAGAAATCCTCGATCGGGGAAAGCTCCGCGAGAATGTCCTCGAGACCGCCGGAGATTGCGCTGTCGCCACGAGCGGCGGCGCGTTCGCGCCAGCTCTGCGCACCGATCAACCACTCGAACGAATCGGTTTGTACATCAAGAAGCCCGGGAACTTCGAGGGGTTCGCGAATCTTTGCGAACGAAACCCTCTTCGGGGCTCCGGGGATTCCGGAAACTGCCTTGGTCTGGCTAGAGACTGCCAAGATGCGTCCTTCCAGCACCTCACGCGGGCCGCTCTTGCTGTTGCGACCGCCGCTGTATCTGCTTCGAATTTCGCTGGTCACAACCCGAACGAAACTCGTCACAGTTGCTGAAGAGTGAATCACTTCGCAGCGGTGCGGACGAGGGGTGGACAGGAGGGAGCCAGCGCAACGTCCAAAAGTACACCCAAACTCAGTAGATGTCGAGTCGGGCACCCGAAACAGCACCCAGCCGGGCGCTTGGCCACGCGTCACTGCGCATGTTCACGCATCAGAGTGACGCGTGATCATCGCGGCGTCAAGAGTTAGGGGGCGTGTCGCGTCGTTTCGCGAGGCCCGGGGGCTGTTCCCGCCGCCCCTTCCCAGCCGCTGACGGGCGGTGAACAATATGCGCACGCGATCGCCGTCGATTTCTCGAGGGAAGCAGAGCCGTGACGCGCTGGAGTTCGTTCGTCGTCGCCCGTCCGAAGCTGGTCCTCGCCGCCACGGTGCTGCTGGTGCTGCTCGGTGGGGCGTGGGGATCGGGCGTGTTCGACCGGCTGAGCCTCGGCGGGTACACCGATCCGGGCAGCGAGTCCGCGGGCGTCGAGCGCCTGATCGAGGGGACGTTCGGACGGCAGACTCCCGATCTTGCGGTCACCTACCACGCACGTCCGGGTTCGACGATCGACGACCTCGGGCCCGAGGTGGCCGCCCACGTGGCGCAGATCGACCCCGGAATGCTCGCCAACACTCCCCTGTCGTATTGGTCGGCGCCGCCGCAGGCGAAGGAGTTCCTGCGGTCCACCGACGGCACCGAGGGACTGGTGGTGCTGTCGCTGAGCGGCGACGAGAACACTCGGATCGCCGCGTACCACGATCTCGAACACCTGCTGGTCATCGACGGCACGGATGCGGAGTTCAGCGGCTTCAGCGCGGCCGCCAACGCCTTCAACGAGGTGTCCGAGAGTGATCTACTGCGAGCCGAGGCGGTGTCCTTCCCGCTTCTGCTGCTCCTTCTGCTCGTCATCTTCGGCGGCCTCGTCGGCGCGGCCGTCCCGCTGTGCGTCGGCGGTCTCGCGATCCTCGGCGCCCTCGGCGCCCTGCGCGTGATCTCGTACTTCACCGAGGTCAGCGCGTTCTCGGTGAACATCGCGAGCCTCGTCGGGCTCGGCATGTCCATCGACTACGGATTGTTCGTCGTGACCCGGTTCCGCGAGGAGCTGCGGTCGGGCGCCCGCACCGACGACGCGGTCCGCCGGACGCTCGCCACGGCCGGCCGGACCGTGGGGTTCTCCGCCCTCCTCCTGGTGTGCGGTTTCGTGGGCATGCTCGTGTTTCCCCAGGCCATCGTGCGGTCGTTCGCCTACGGCGGGATGGCGGCCATCGGGATCGCCGCCGTGCTGTCGCTGTCGGCGCTGCCCGCAGCACTCGCGCTGCTCGGGCCTCGCATCAACTCGCTGACGTGGCGACCGGGTGTGGTCGAACGCGGCGAAGACAGGGCGCACCGGTTCTGGGGCGGCGTCGCCGCCCGGGTCATGCGGCGGCCCGTCCCGATCGCGACGGCCATCGTCGCGGGGCTGCTCGTACTCGCCGCGCCTCTCGCAGGCGCGGCGCTGGGTGATCTCGATCACACCGGACTGCCCGCGGCTCACCCCCTCCGGGTCGCCGTCGACGATCTCGCCGCCGACTTCCCGCTCGCCAACAACGGGGCGACCCTGATCCTGCAGGGCAGCGACGGCAAGGCCCCGCCCCCGGCCGCCACGGCAGAGCTCTTCCGGGCGACGGCCGCGGTCGACGGAGTCCAGCGGGTGGTCCCGGTCGGCGCCACCGACACGTTCGTCGCCATCCGGGCCATCTTCGACGACGCCGACCGCACGACGGGGGCCATGGCGACGGCCGCCGCACTGCGCGACCTCCCGCCCCCGGAAGGCACCGAGAAGATGCTGGGCGGGTTGAACGCCCTGACCGCCGACGGACTCGACGCGATGGCCGCGCGACTGCCGTGGATGATCGGGATCATGGTGGCCGTCACCTTCGTGCTGATGCTCCTGGCGTTCCGGTCCGTGGTGCTGCCCCTGAAGGCGATCGCGATGGCCACTCTGAGCCTCGCCGCCTCGTTCGGCGTGCTCACGTGGATCTTCGAGGACGGCCACGGTGCCGAATTCCTCGGAGTCACGCCGGGGCCGCTACCCGCGACGATGGTCGTCCTCATCATCGCGGTGGTGTTCGGCCTCTCCACAGACTACGAGATCTTCCTGATGTCGCGAATGGTCGAGGCCCACGACGAGGGTGCGTCGACCGAAGAGGCCGTGCGGATCGGCACGGCACATACGGGGCGCATCGTGACGGCGGCCGCCGCGCTGCTGATCGTCGTCACCGGCGCGTTCACGCTCTCGGAGCTGACGATGATGCGATTCATCGGACTCGGCATGATCGTCGCGCTACTCATCGACGCCACCGTCATCCGCATGATGCTGGTGCCCGCCCTGGTGAAGCTGATGGGTGAGGCCAATTGGTGGGCGCCGGGATTCCTGGCACGGAAGGCACCTACCCCCGGTTCCCCTGGGGATCCGAAACCGACACCGCAGCAACAGATTCCCATCCAATCGTGAAGACGATCGGATGGGAATCCGGTTGCTCTGCCGGAGAGGGTAATTCAGCGAGCACCCGCCCAGGGTGCACGGATCCCGTTCCAGCTCAATTCTTTCCGGGCGGCAGGATCAGCCCTCACTGTCGGAGATGTCGGACAGCACCCACTTGCCGTCGATCTTCTCCATCTTGATCGACAACGGGGTCGCGGCACTGCCCTGAGCCACGGCGTCACCGGTGGCGCTGACGTTCATGTGCGCGAGCAGCTCGGCGCGGTCGCCGTCGAGCACCGTGACGCCGATGTCGGTGACGGAGGCCTGGGTGGCCGTCTTGGTCTGGATGGCGGCCTCCTTGGTGGTGTCGGCGGTCGAGTCGAATTCTTCACGCTTGGCATCGTTGAGGTAGCCGCGCGCCTTCTCGAAGTCCTGATCGATCGTTTCGTAGCTGTACGTGTACAGCGTCTCGATCGCCTCGGTTCCCGCCTTGGTCACCTCGGCAGTGGCGCCCTCGTCGACCCAGGCGGTGTTCGTGATATCTGCGCCGGGCTTGAATGCCGCGACGACCGCGAACACCCCGAGCACCACCGCCACGGCGCCGAGGATCCCGACGAGCTTCCAGGTGATCCTGCTGGACCCGTTGTCATCGGCCGCGGTCTCGGCGGCGGTGGGGGCCTGCTGCTTGCTGATGCGCGGTTGAAGGTTGGGCACCTTCGTCTTTCCCGCGGACGCGGCCTTCGCGGTCGACACCGGCTTGGCCATCGACACGGTCTTGTCCGCGTCGGAGGTCTTCGACGCCTCGGCGGACGCGGTGGACGAGGCCGCGGCGGCTGCTGCTGCTGTGGCCGTTGCGGCCTCGGCCTTCGCCACCGGGGCCGACTTCTCGACCGGCTCTTGCTTCTTCGCCGGTTCCGGCTTCGTCGTCGGCTCTGCCTTCGTCACAGGCTCAGTGGCCGGGGTTTCCGATCGGGGCGGCTTCGGCGTTGTCTGACGGGTCCCCGCCACGCGCGGACGCCTGCCCTTTGCAGCGCTGTCCGGCACGTTGTTTCGGCGCTTGGGGGGCATAGTTCACCACTTTCTCATTACACGACGAGCTGTCGTCGACGTGGACACCGCAGCGACACGCCGCCGCGGCACATCAGGACTACTGACCGCCGCTGTCGTCTTCGGGAGCAGGCGCCTGTTCAGCCGGCGCCTGCTCGGCGGGAGCCGGTTCGGTGGGGGCCGGGGCGGGGGCAGCGCCGTCGGCGGGCACCGGACCACTCTCGAGCGGAATACGCCCGCCCACCGGCTCGACCGACGAGGCCTTCCAGACCCCGTCCACGTCCTGCACGTCCATCCGCATCGTCACCTTGGCCTTGTCGAAGCGGTCGGGCCACGTGGTGGTGACTGCCACGACGACCAGAGCCTTCGCGGTGCCGTCGTCCGTGTTCAGTTCCGTGAGTGTGCCCTGGATCAGCTCGGCCTTGCTCGCCGCACCCGATTGACGCATCTGGTCGGTGAACCCGTCCATCGTCGCCTGGAGGTCCTGGTTCATCTTGTCGCCCGTGATCGACGACTTCATGTTCTCGAAGGATCCGTCGAGGTCCTTCGAATCGACCGAGTTGAGGTTGATCGCGGCCTGCTGGGCGCCCGTCAACGCGGAATCGCGTGCGTCGGCGATCGGCTTGTCCACGAAGAGAGCGCGCGCCCACCCGAAGCCAAACCATCCGGCTGCGACAACCGCGATCACCACCAGTGCGGTCACCGCAGCAAACGAGGCCTTCAGAGTTCTGTCCTTCCCCGGAGTCGATTGTCCCGACTCCGGGGGCGTGGTAATTCGCGTCACACCAATACCCTACTGATTGTTATCTTCTACTCGCCCTCGGTCGGGACCGAATGCTACTTGGGAGTAACCCCGAGGAGCGGCGCGAGCTGCGTTGCGATGGGATTCAAGTTGAGAGTGTCAGGCATGACCTTCGGCTTGAAATCCCACGGCTGGATCGTGTCCGGATCGGCGAACACGATGCGGTCTGCACTTCGCACACCCGTCACGCTTCCCTGGGGAGCGTCGCAGTTGGCCTTCGTGTTGTACGGGAAGTCCTGCTGGGTGTCGTCGAAGTTCGGGTCCTGCCGCTTCATCTCGGCCAGGATCTCCTGTGTCCCTTCGTAACCGAGTGTGCACGACGGCGGATTGTTGGTTTCCAGGACGATGCCCTGATGCACCGTGCCGTCGCCGGGGGCCACGGTCGACGCGGACGCCGCGATGGCAGGCAGGAACATCAGGATCGGCCGCAGCGCGATCGCCTGCGGAGCCAGCTTGTCGCCGACCGCGGCGAGGTTCGTCAGGTCGGTGGTGAGACTCGGACCGATCTGGTTCACCAGCAGACCGATCTCGTCGCTCGCCGGAATTCCCTTGTCGATGATCGCGCGGAGATCGGGGTCGCTGGTCCGCAGCTGCGCCGCAACCGCGTCGAGGTCCGAGCTGAACTGGACGATCGCGGAGGACTGGTCGGACTGCGTCGCCAGCACCGTCTGGCTGTCCCGGATGAGGGCCAGCGTCTGCGGGAGGACGTCGAGTCCGTCCTTCGTCAGCGTCGACAGAGAATCCGCGAGTGTCTGCAGATCCTCGCCCTTACCGTTGAATGCCGTTCCCAGCTGGGTGACGACCGTGCGCAGCGAGTCGACCGGAACCGACCGGACCAGACCGTCGGTGGCCATCAGCACCTGCTCGACCGGAACGGGTGTCGACGTGTCGGCCTCGGTGATCACCGAGCCCTGTGCGAGGAACGGCCCTTGGTCGCTGTCGGGCTGCAGGTCCACGTACTGCTCACCGATCGCGGATCGGTTGGCGACGACGGCCTTGGCCGACGCCGGGATGTCGGGCCCACCGGAGGAGATCTTCAACTCGACGTTGATTCCGTCCGCGGTCAGCGACAAGTCGCCGACCCGGCCGACGGGAACTCCGCGGTACGTGACCTCGGCGTTGGTGAAGATGCCGCCGGAGTCCTTGAACTGCGCGTTCACGTCGAACTCACCGAACCCGAGCAGGTTGTCGAGGCGGACGTATTTGGCGCCGACGTAGACCAGCCCGAGCATCGCCACGATGGCGAACGCGACGAGCTGGATCCTGACCAGTCGTGACCTCACTGTCCACCCCCTATTCCGAACTGCTCCAGCAGTCCCCCGAGCGGGTTCTGCGGCGACGGCGCCGCGCCGTCCGTCGTGCCGTTCTCCGCGCCACCGTTGCCGGCCGCAGGCGCGGTTCCGGGGAGACCCGGGATCCGCAGACCCGTCGGGGCGGGAATGATCGGCGGAATCGGCAGCAGCGACACCGTCGGCCAACCCGGCTTCGGTCCGTTGCCGTTGTAGTACGGGTTCGAGGGATCGACGATCGGCTTGGGCTCACCGAACTTCGGCGGCACGTACACCGGGTCGCCCTGACCGACGCCGAGTGCGCTGAGCGCATCGCCGATCTGCAGGTCGACCGTGAGGAACAGGTTGACCGATCCGCCGAGCGCGATCTTCTCGACGCCGTCCGGGAACGGGACGGTCGGGATGAACGCGAGCGAATTGGGCAGGTCGTCGCCGGACTCGGCGAGCGCCTTCAGCGTCGGCCGCAGTGCGAGGAGGTCCGCGATCAGATCGTTCTTCGATCTGTTGATCACGTCCGTGCCGACGGTACCGAGTCGGTCCAGTTGCGTCAGCATCTGGGTGAGCTGCGGACGCTGCTCGTTGAGCACTTCGGCGGCGATCGGGAGCTGGTCGAGGATCAGCCCGATCTTCTCGTTCTGTTCGTTCACCCGCGTGGTCAAGGTGTCGAGTCCGTCCAGGGCGCGGGTGATGTCGTCGCGCTGCTGGTTGAGACCGTCGATCAGCGTGTTCGCCTGCTCGAGAAGTCCGCGGACACGATCCTCACGCCCGTCGAGTGCGGTGGTCAGTTCGTGCACGATCGGCTGCAACTGGCCGACGCCGCCACCGTTGAGCAGCAGCGACAGCGCGCCGAGTACCTGCTCGATCTCGGTGGCGTGCCGGGTGCGATCGAGAGAGATCGTGTCGCCGTCCTCGAGCCGCGCGGGATCCTTGTCCTCCGGCGGTTCGGACAGCTGGACGAACTTCTCGCCGAGCAGGTTGGTCTGCTCGATGGCGGCGACCGCGTTGGCCGCGAGATCGACGGACGAGTCGAGGACGACCTCCACATCCGCCGTCCAGCCGTCCGGCGCCACCTTGATCGATTCGACCCGGCCCACCGGAACACCGTCGACCTTGACCGCGGACTGCGGGACGAGGTCGAGGACGTCGTCGAACTGGATCGTCAGGTGCATCGGGTGATCACCGACATCCGGACCGCCCGGCAGCGGAACTCCGTAGATTCCCTCCGACGAGCAGGACGTCACTGCAATGGCGACGGCGCACGCACCGGCGCCGAGGATTACCGACCGCTTCATTCGCCCTCACCACCCGTTGCGCCTTCGAATCGCGGCGACACGACACCCGGCACCGTGCCGGGAGTGACCGTCCGCTGAATGTTGTCGGCACTCATGATTCCGAAGGGAAGCACGAGCGACGGCGTCTTCGCCGATTGCGTGATCTGCGACGTGATGTTGGCGCAGTTGTCGATCAGCGGCTGCATCTGACGTCCGAGTTGCTCGAACCGTGGATCGCCGGGAACCAGCTTGCCGAGGTCGATCAACTTGCACGCGACGCCGGCCGGATCCTGCAGATCCGGGAACGCCAGGCGCGAGGCCAGGTTGCCGGACTCCGCGTCGTAGGAGTTGGCCAGGTTGCTGATCGCCAGCGGAAGCAGGGTCAGTGAGTTGACCAGCGACTCGCGGTTGTCCGCGAGGGTCTGCGTCACCGGAACCAGATCGTCCACGTTCTCGGCGAGGATCTCCCTGTTGTCGGCCACGAACTTCGAGACGTCGCCGAGGGCGATCGCCAGCTGGTTCAGGGCGGCACCGAGGTTCTCCCGCTCCCCCGCAAGGAATCCGGACAGGTCGGAGAGCTGCGAATTGAAGTCGCGGACCTGCTGATCGTTGGCCGCCAGCGCACCCACGAACACCTGGAGGTTCTTCACGGTGTCGAACAGGTCGCCGCGACTCTCGTTGAGCGTGCGGGCGGCGTCGGACAGCTGAGTGATGCTCTGCCCCAGCGCCTCTCCGTTGCCGTCGAGGTTGGCCGCGCCGGTCTCGACGAACTGCGACAGCGCGCCTTCCTTGTTCGCCCCGTCCGGGCCGAGAGCGGTGGAGAGCTTCTCGATACTCGCGTACAGCTCATCCACCTCGACGGGGGTGGCCGTGCGGTCACGCGAGATCACGGCACCGCTCTGCATCTTGTCGCCGCCCGTGTAGGCGGGCGCGAGCTGGATGTAGCGGTCGGACACCACGGACGGCGTGACCTGGGCGGCCTTCGCGTCGGCGGGAATGTCGACGCCACGATCGACGCGCATGTCGACCTTCACCTGGTCGCCCTGCGGTTCGACACCGTCGACGGATCCGACCTTCACACCGAGGATCCGCACGTCGGAACCCTCGTAGATGCCCACCGACTTGTCGAAGTACGCGGTGATCTGCGTGGTGCCTGCGCGGGTGAACAACCACCACAGGGCGCCGGCGATCACCAGCGCGACGATGACGATTCCCGCGATGAGGACGACCCCGCCGCGACCGCCGCGCTCTGCTCCGTTCTCGACGTCTGCCATCAGTTACCCCCCAACGTGCGAACGGGATCGCGCGGACCGGGAATGTCGGGCAGACCCGGCGGCAGGAGGTTCACCACGACCTGGTCGAACCAGCGACCGTTACCGACCACGTTCGTGTACAGGCGGACGAACGGCTCGTACAGTTTCATCGCCTTGTCCAGGTTCTCGTTGTTGGCCTCGAGGATCTCGACGACACCGTCGAGCTGTTCGAGCGCGGGACCGATGGCGGCCTCGTTGTCGCGCACGAGCCCGGTCAACTGCTGCGACAGCCGCTGAGTTCCGGTGAGCAGCTGGGAAATCGACTGCTGACGGCTGTTGAGCTCACCGAGCAGCAGACCGGCGTCGCTGATCAACCGGTTGAATTCGGCGTTGCGGTCGGCGAGGACCTTGGTGGTCTTGCCGGTTGCGTCGAACAGTTTCTGCAGTTCCTGATCGCGGCTGGCGATGGTCTGCGACAGCCTGCTCACACCGTCCAGGGAGGCTCGGATCTCCGTGGGAGTTCCCTCGAACGCCTGCGACAGCGTCACCATGCTCTGCGCGAGCTGATCGGAGTCGATGTCACCCACCGTCTGTGCGGCGGCCGAGAACGCCTCGATCACGTCGTACGGAGACGTGGTGCGGTCCAACGGGATCACGTCGCTCGGATTCAACGTGTCCGAGCCGCGGGGGTCGAGGGCCAGATACTTCTGGCCCAGGATCGTCTTGATCTGGATGGACGCCGACGTCTCGTTGCCGACCCACGCATCCGACACCTTGAAGGCGACGTCCACATGGTCGCCGTCGAGTTCGACGGACGTGACCTTGCCGACCTTGACGCCGGCGATCCGGACCTCGTTGGAGGGCTTGAGCCCTGCCGCCTCGGTGAATTCGGCGTGATAGGTCGATCCGGCGCCGATGAACGGCAGCGAATCGAGGAAGAATGCCGACAGGGTGGCCAACAGCACCACGAGAATGCCGAGGGCACCAGCCACTGCCGGGCTGCGACGTCTGCTCATCGTGTCTGCAACTCCTGTAGGCCGTCCTGCGTGCACCGTTTCGCCGAGTTCGTATAGATCGGCTGGTTGACGGTGGGCAAGCCCGTGGGCAGGTTCAGTTGGGGCGCGGTACCTGGTCCTGCGACGATGTCGACTCCACAGAGGTAGAACTGGAACCAGGATCCGTAACTGGCTGCCCGGCCGAGCTTCTCGAGCTTCACCGGAAGCGTCTGGAGAACGCTGTTGACCGTGTCGGAGTTACGGTTCAACGTCGTCGCCAGCGTGTTCAGCGACGTGATGGATTCCTGGATGGACGGTCGGGTGGGTTCGAGCAGGTCGGCCGTCGCGTCGGTCAGTCCCGCGAGGGACGTCACCGCCGAGCCGACGGTTCCCCGCTCGTTCGCCAGGCCCGTGACGAGTTGCTGGGTGTTGACGATCAGCGAATCGAGTTGATCGTCACGCTGATTCACCGTGGCCAGCACGTCGTTGAGGTTGTTGATCACCGCACCGATCACCCGATCCTTGTCGGCGACGGTGTTGGTGAGGCTTGCCGTGTTCTTGACGAGTTCCGTGATGGTTCCCGACTCACCCTGGAACACCTGGATGATCTGGTACGACAACTTGTTCACGTCGTCGGCGCTGAGGGTCTGGAACAGCGGACGGAACCCGTCGAACAGCGTGGTGAGGTTGACGGCAGGCTTCGTCCGCTCCATCGGAATGGTGTCGCCGCCGCTCATCTTCATTCCCTGCTGACCCTCGCCCTGTTCGAGCGCGATGTAGCGCTGCCCCACGAGGTTCCGGAAGCGGATGGTCGCGGTGGTGCTGGCGGGCAGCCAGTCCCGTTCCGACACCGTGAACTGGACCTCTGCCTCGCGGTCGTCGTGGATCGCGATCTTCTCGACCTGACCCACGCGCACACCGGCGATGCGGACCTCGTCGCCCTCGTTGAGCGAGGTGACGTCCGAGAAGATCGCGTTGAACTTGGTGCCACCGCCGCCACCGAGGTTGGCGATGGTGGCGGCCAGGAGACCGGTCGCGAGGATGGTGACCACGGCGAACACGATCAGCTTGACCAATGGTGCGGCCAGGCCCCTCACTTGAAGCTCACCTCAGTCCCCCTCATGGTCGGCGCGCCGACCAGTGTCGTCCAGCTCGGCACGTCCTCCGGCGCCATGCCCCCGGCCTCGCCGTAGACGACGTCCAACGTGTCCTGCTCCATCTTCGAACCCGCGTAACTTGCGGGCGTGACCTCGGCTCCGTACCCCGGGACCTGATCGGGGACCCCGGCGGGCGCCGGGAAGAAGTCGATGGTCGACGGGCCGGGATTCCGCGAGGGCACCTGGTAGGCACCGTCGTTGTAGGACGACCCGCCCGGGTACTGCGGGAACTTCCCACCCGGAGCGGTGACGTTGTCGTAGCAAGCCGGTCCGCGGTTGTCGAGCAGCCGCGGCTCGTCCTGGTTGGGCACGTAGCGACCCTTCGGATTGACGAACTGCACGCTGGCACGCACACCCGGGTACGGATCGTCCGGTGCCAGCAGTTCACGGGCGACGGGAGCGGACTTCGCGAAGCCCGCGAACGTGCAGGCGAAACTCGGCGAGTAACGGCCGAGGATCTGCAGTGCCTCACGCGAATCGGCGGCGATACTCACGATCGATTCGGCGTTGGTCTGCAGGAGATCCGCGGTGCTCGACGCGGTTCCGGTCAGCGACGCGAGCAACGTGGAGATCTCGCCCTGCTTTTCCACCACGGTATTTCCGGTGGTACGCAGGTTGTCGAGGGCGTTGACCAGGTCGGGTGCCGCCTCGGAGTACGTCTGCGAGAAATCTGCCAGACCGCGCAGATCCTCCTGGATGGCAGGAAGTTCGGTGTTCAGCCCGCCGAAGATCTCCTCGAGACGGTCGAGCGTCAGGCCGAGTTCGGCACCGCGGCCGCTCAATCCCTGGGACAGCGCACCGAGCGTGTTCGCCAGGTCCTGCGGCGGAATCGCCTGCAGCAGCGGCAACAGACCGTCCAGAACCTCGCCGACCTCGACGGCGTTGCCGCTCTTGTCCTGACGCAGCGTGTCGCCGGCCTGGATCGGCGGAGCCGTGTCGCCCTCGGGAACGATCAGCGACACGTAACGCTCGCCGAACAGCGTCTTGGGCAGCAGCCGCGCCGTCGCGTTGGACGGAATCAGCGGCGCCTTGTCCGGCTGGATCGCGAGAGCCAGGGTGACCTCGCCCTCCTGGGAGGACGCCGAGCGCACCTCACCGACGATGAGGCCTCGGACCTTCACGTCCGCATTGGGCGGCAGCGCATTTCCGGCGGTATCGGTGAGGAGGTCGATCTTGACGACCTTGGTGAACGTCTTGTTGAACATGCCGATGGTGAAGACCAGGAACAACGCGAGGACGAGGAAGAACACCAGCCCCAGCACCCGTCGGCCCACAACAGATGTCGTGTTGCTCATCCGGCCACCCTCACTGTGGTCGTCGTGCCCCAGATGGCGAGGCTCAGGAAGAAGTCGAGAACGGCGATGGTGACGATCGCGGTGCGGACCGCCCGACCCACGGCCACACCCACACCGGCGGGACCGCCCGACGCGTGATAGCCGTAGTAGCAATGGATCAGGATCAGCACGAACGCGAAGATCAGCACTTTCGCGAACGAATACAGGACGTCCTGCGGTGGCAGGAACAAGTTGAAGTAGTGGTCGTACGACCCGGTCGACTGGCCGTTGAACACCGTACTGATGATGCGGGAGGCGAGATAGGCCGCGAGCAGACCGACGATGTACAGCGGGATGACGGCGACGAATCCCGCGATCATGCGGGTGGTGACGAGGAACGGCACACTCGGCACCGCCATGACCTCCAGCGCGTCGATCTCCTCCGAGATCCGCATGGCACCGAGCTGCGCGGTGAAACCACAACCGACGGTGGCCGAGAGCGCGAGTGCCGCAACGATCGGCGCAATCTCACGGGTGTTGACGTACGCGGACAGGAAGCCGGTGAGAACCGAGCTGCCCAGCTGTTCGAGCGCGGCGAAACCCTGCAGTCCGACGACGACGCCGGTGAAACCGGACATCATCGCGATGACGCCGATGGTGCCGCCGATGACGGCGAGCGCGCCGCTGCCGAACGTGACCTCGGCGAGAAGCCGGAGCACTTCCTTGCGGTAGTGCACGAGAGTGTGGGGCGACCAGGCGATTGCCCTGGCGTAGAACGACATCTGCTCGCCGGCCCGGTCGAGCACGTTGAGCGGCGCACGACCGACTCGGCGTGCCGCCATCAGCGTCCGGTCACCGCGTCCCTTGGCGATTGTCATCGGGTCACGATCCCTTCGCCGGAACGATTTGGAGGTACACCATGGTCAGGATCAGGTTCGCGAAGAACAGCAGCAGGAACGTGATCACCACGGACTGGTTCACCGCGTCACCCACGCCCTTGGGTCCGCCCTTCGGGTGGAGGCCCTTGTACGCGGCGATGACACCGGCGATGACACCGAAGACGGCCGCCTTGAGCTCGCCGACCCAGATGTCGGGAAGCTGCGCGAAGGCCGAGAACGATGCCAGGTACGCACCGGGATTACCCCCTTGGAGAATGACGTTGAAGAAGTACCCGCCCGCGATACCGACCACGGACACGAGACCGTTGAGCAGGATCGCGACGAGAACCATGGCAAGCACCCGAGGCACGACGAGTCGCTGAATCGGGTTGATACCGAGGACCTCCATGGCGTCGATCTCTTCGCGGATCGTCCGCGCACCGAGATCCGCCGTGACGGCCGAGCCCGCAGCCCCGGCCACCAGAAGTGCCGTCACCAGCGGGGAACCCTGCTGGATGACGGCGAGCACGCTGGCCGCTCCCGTGAACGACTCTGCACCGAGCTGCTTGATGAGCGATCCGGTCTGCAGAGACACCACTGCACCGAACGGAATCGCGACCATTGCCGTCGGCAGGATCGTGACGCTGGCGATGAACCAGGCCTGTTCGATGAACTCGCGGAACTGGAACGGCCGCTTGAACGTGTTTCGTGCAACGTCGACGAAGAGCTCGACGATATTTCCGGCCTGCGTCAGCGCACCGTTGACCGGCCGCAAGACCGAGCTGCGGGTAACCCCCATCCGATATGCCTACCCTTGCCCGTGAGTGGTGTTTTCGTATCCTTCGCCCCGGTATGCGGGGATGACCTGTGTGTCTTCCTGGCTGTATGCGTAGTCGTAGCCCCCGCCACCGTTTCCGCCGGAAGTCTCGTCGAGGCTTTCCTGGATGGCGATCTGGGCATTCTCCGGCAGGGTGTGCATGATGTGCCGGACGCGTTCCTGACGGCGGGCGACGGCCTGCCGGAACGGCATCCCCGGCGTCGCCTTCATCTGCGGGACGATGCCCTCGACGTCGTCGACACCACCGGCATGGTGGCCGGCATCGACCATCGCCTGCTCCTGCGCCATGGTGGCCTCGTCCTTCTCCTCCGACATCCCGATCGGACCGATCATCGTGCCGTTGAGGAACTGCTTGACCACCGGCTCCTCACTGGTGAGCAGCACCTCCCGCGGACCGAACATCACCAGATGCCGGCGGAACAGCATGCCGATGTTGTCCGGCACCGTCCGCGCGAGATTGATGTTGTGCGAGACGATCAGGATCGTCGCGTCGATCTCGGCGTTGATGTCGATCAACGTCTGCGAGATGTAGGTGGTTCGCACCGGATCCAGGCCGGAGTCCGGCTCGTCGACGAGGATGATCTGCGGGTCCAGCACCAGGGCCCGGGCCAGGCCCGCGCGCTTGCGCATACCGCCGGAGATCTCGCCGGGCAGCTTGTCCTCGGCCCCGAGCAGGCCGACGAGTTCCATCTTCTCCATCACGATCTTGCGGATCTCGGACTCGGACTTCTTGGTGTGCTCGCGCAGCGGGAACGCCACGTTGTCGAACAGGTTCATCGACCCGAACAGCGCGCCGTCCTGGAACAGCACCCCGAACAACTTCCGGATCTCGTAGAGCTCCTTGCTGGAGCACTCGAGAATGTTGGTGCCGTCGATCACGATCGAACCCTGCTCCGGGCGGAGCAGACCGATCAGCGACTTCAGGAACACCGACTTACCCGTACCCGACGGCCCGAGCAACGCACTGACCTCACCAGCAGGGAGGGTCAATGTGACGTCCTGCCAGATCCTCTGCGAGCCGAACGACTTGGTCAGTCCCTCGACGGATACCTCGACTCCCACCATTACCTCCGCGACCGTTCGATGCACTCACCCCGTGTGGGTTGGGTCACTCTATCGCATCGACGTGTTACCTGTGACAAGGGATGCTACTCATGAGTAAGGAAGCATGCCAACAGCGGGTCCCACTATGCAAAACAACGCGTCTGAACTGGGATAACGGTAGCGAAATTTCTGGTCGCGCGTCCAGCTTTCGGCCAGGAATGTCGACGCTCCGAAGCCGTCTGCGGACGCAAAAAGAGGGCCACTCCCCACAGATGGGGAGTGGCCCTCTTCGTCTGCTCGGCGAGCAGCGCGGGAGAGACCGTCTTACTTGACGGTGATCTTCGCGCCGGCAGCCTCGAGCTTCTCCTTGGCGGCGTCGGCCGCGTCCTTGGCAACCTTCTCCAGGATGGCCTTCGGAGCACCCTCGACGAGGTCCTTGGCTTCCTTCAGGCCGAGGCCGGAAACGACCTCACGGACGACCTTGATGACCTGGATCTTCTTGTCGCCGGCCGACTCGAGGACGACGTCGAACTCGTCCTGCTCCTCAGCAGCCTCGGCGGCAGCCGGTGCTCCGCCTGCAGCGGCAACGGCGACCGGGGCAGCGGCGGTGACCTCGAAGGTCTCCTCGAATGCCTTCACGAACTCCGAGAGCTCGAGGAGGGTGAGCTCCTTGAACTGGTCCAACAACTCTTCGGTGCTGAGCTTCGCCATTGTGGCGGTCCTTCCTGTAAGTCCCATGTCGCTGATCCGCGACCGGGCGGGGTTATAGCAGTGATGCGCGGGTGCGGATCAGCTTTCGGCTGCAGCCTCGGCGGGAGCTTCGGCAGCTCCGCCTTCTGCGGCCTTCTTTTCCTGCAGAGCAGCAGCCAGTCGGGCCACCTGCGAAGCAGGAGCGTTGAACAGGCCTGCGGCCTTTGCCAAGTTGCCCTTCATCGCGCCGGCAAGCTTGGCCAACAGGATCTCGCGGGACTCGAGGTCCGCGATCTTGTTGACCTCGTCCACGGACAGCGCAGCGCCGTCCATGTAGCCGCCCTTGATGATGAGCGCCTTGTTGTCCTTAGCGAAGTTCTTCAGAGCCTTCGCAGCATCGACGGGCTCGCCCTTGATGAATGCAATGGCGGTCGGACCGACGAAAAGGTCATCAAGGCCCTCGACGCCCGCCTCAGCAGCGGCACGCTTGACCAGGGTGTTCTTGGCGACGGAGTAGGTGGCACCTTCTCCGAGAGCGCGTCGCAGTGTCGTGATGTTGCCCACCGTCAGACCACGGTATTCCGTGATCACAGCAGCGGTCGAACCCTTGAACTGCTCGGTGATCTCCGCAACCGCGGAAACCTTCTCAGGCTTTGCCATACTTCGCCTCCTCTCATGACAGTCGTTATCCCACTTCGGAACCGCTGCGTGCCGCCGGAATCCCGGAGCACACAATCCACGACATGCAAAACGCCCCGGTGCAGGGCACACGGGGCGTGAAAGGAAACGATGCGGCCTGGGCGCGAGCCCACAACCGATACGCATCCCCCTACCTCGTCCTCCTGCGTGGGCCGCCGGACATTCCCGGACTTTCAATCACACCCTTGCGGGAGCGATCACCAACGGTCTTGGGTAGAACATGATTTGGGGTGAAGTTCAAATACTGCATTGAACTCCGCAGCACAGATTACGGCATGGCCTGCACAACCGCCAAATCGCGGCCGCGCCCCGCTTGGCGGAAGTGATCGGCGTCACTCCGTTGCCGCGGTGTGGTTCAACAGACTGAAGCCGCATCCAACTATCTGTTACGCGACGTTACATGTATGAGCTAGCTTTTGGTCATGACAATCCTCGAAGCCCGGACCGTCGTGGCCGGGTCCCGGACGCGCCGCTTCCTCGCGCTTGCCGTGATCTGCCTGGCCGAACTGCTGGTCGTGCTCGACAACACCATCGTCAACGTCGCCCTCCCGTCGATCGGTGTCGAACTCCGCACCAGCGTCAGCGGCCTGCAGTGGGTCGTCGACGCCTACACGCTGACGTTCGCAGGCCTGCTCCTGGCGTTCGGCAACCTCGGCGACCGCTACGGTCGTCGCCGCGTCATGGTCATCGGCCTGCTCGGCGTCGCCGTCATGTCGGTCGCCGGCGCCAACGCCGAGAGTCTGGGGCAGGTCATCGCGGCCCGCGCGGCGATGGGTGTCTTCGCGGCCGCCGTCTTCCCCGCGACCCTCGCCCTCGTCATCAACATCTTCACCGACGTGCGGGAACGGGCGCTGGCCATCGCCGCCTGGACCGCGATGGCCGGATTCGCGATCGCCATCGGGCCGATGGCAGGCGGGTGGCTGCTCGAGCATTTCAGCTGGCACTCCGTTTTCTGGATCAACGTGCCGATCGCCGTGGTCGCGGCAGCAGCGACACTGCTCCTGGTGCCGGAATCGCGCGCCTCCGTCATCGGACGGATGGACCTCGTCGGAATCGCCGCCTCGATCACCGGAATCACCGTCCTCGTGTGGGCCATCATCGAAGCCCCTCACCACGGGTGGACGTCGTCCGTCACGTTGGGCGCCGTCGCCCTCTCGATCGCGGTCCTGATCGGATTCGTTCTCTGGGAGCTGCGCACCGACCACCCGATCCTCGACCTGCGGCTGTTCCGCAATCGCAGGTTCTCCCTGCCCGCCCTCGCGATCGCCATCGGGTACTTCTCGATGTTCGGCTTCCTGTTCCTCATCACGCAGTACTTCCAGGGCGTCCGGGAGTACACGCCGTTCGAGTTCGGTGTCGCGTCGCTGCCGTTCGCGGTGTCGGTGGCGGTCGGCGCCCCCGTCGCCACTCTTCTGGCGCAGCGAATCGGGACGACCCCGGTCATCGTGTTCGGCCTCCTCCTCACCGGTGTCGGCCTGTACCTCGGCGGTCAGGTGGCCGTGGACAGCAGCTACCTGACCGACGTCCTCCCGTCGATGGTGTCGATGGCGCTCGGTTTGGCCATCGTGCAGGGACCCGCGACCGAGTCGATCATGGCGTCGCTGCCCCTCGACGAGGCGGGAGCAGGCTCGGCTGTGAACGACACGACCAGGGAGATCGGCGGAACGCTCGGTGTCGCCGTGCTCGGATCGATCGTCGCGTCGTACTACGCGACGACGATGAGTCCGCTGCTCGACCGGATTCCGGCCGCGTTGATGAACGACGACGAGAAGGGGTTCGCACGCGCGACGGTCCTGAGTGTGCTCGAGATCCGGAAACGGGAGATCCCGCCGTTCCTCGAACAGCAGCGTGAGAATCTCATCCTCACCATGAAGACGACGGTCCTGCAGGGCTCGCACACTGCGTCACTCGTCGCGGCGGGCGCCGTGGTGGTCTGCGCGCTCGTCGTCGCGATCTTCATGCCCTGGGCGCCGGCTCGCACGGACTCCGTGATGCTGGCGTGGCGAAAGAAGTCCGGATCGGGAACCGCCGACGAAGACTGAACCCGGAAAAAGCAGTTCGGCCGGTACGGAAGATTTCCGTACCGGCCGAACTGTGTGAAGCGTGACTTACGCGTCGGCATCCTCGAGAAGGTTGCGGGTGCGGTTCGGGTCCACCGGGATGCCCGGGCCGGTGGTGGTCGAAACGGTGACCTTCTTGACGTAGCGGCCCTTCGCGGAGGACGGCTTCGCACGCAGGATCTCGTCCAGCGCGGCGCCGTAGTTCTCCACCAGCTTGGCGTCGTCGAACGATGCCTTGCCGATCACGAAGTGCAGGTTGGCCTGCTTGTCGACGCGGAAGTTGATCTTTCCGCCCTTGATGTCCGCGACAGCCTTCGTGACGTCAGCCGTCACGGTGCCGGTCTTCGGGTTCGGCATCAGGCCACGCGGTCCGAGGACGCGGGCGATGCGGCCGACCTTGGCCATCTGATCGGGAGTCGCGATGGCGGCGTCGAAATCGAGCCATCCACCCTGGATCCGCTCGATGAGGTCCTCGGCGCCGACGGCGTCGGCTCCAGCTGCCTCGGCCTCGGCGGCCTTCTCTCCGACTGCGAACACGATGACGCGGGCGGTCTTACCGGTGCCGTGCGGCAGGTTGACCGTGCCGCGGACCATCTGGTCCGCCTTGCGGGGGTCGACGCCCAGACGGACTGCAACCTCGACGGTCGCGTCCATCTTGCTCGACGACGTTTCCTTCGCCAGCTTCGCAGCCTGCAGCGGGCTGTACAGCTTGTCGAAGTCGATCTTCTCAGCGGCGGCGAGATACGCCTTGCTGCGCTTTGCCATTTCTTCTGTCCTAACTTCTCACCGCAGTGTGTGTCTTGCCTGCGATGGTGAATGGTTCAGTAGTGGTCTGGGCCTGGCCGGCCCTCCCACGCTTTCTTCGACGGCGGTGCCGTCAGTCGATCGCCGACGGTGACGCCGCCGATCGATCAGGGCTGACTCAGCCGTCGACCGTGATACCCATCGAGCGTGCGGTGCCGGCGATGATCTTCGCGGCCTGCTCGATGTCGTTCGCGTTGAGGTCTTCCTGCTTGGTCTTCGCGATCTCGCGCACCTGATCCATGGTCACAGAAGCAACCTTGGTCTTGTGCGGCTCGCCGGAGCCCTTCTGCACGCCTGCAGCCTTGAGCAGCAGCTTGGCAGCCGGAGGGGTCTTCAGCTTGAAATCGAAGGTCCGGTCTTCGTAGACCGAGATCTCGACCGGCACCACGTTGCCGCGCTGGGACTCAGTCGCCGCGTTGTAGGCCTTGCAGAACTCCATGATGTTCACGCCGTGCTGACCAAGCGCGGGACCCACGGGCGGTGCAGGGTTAGCCTGACCGGCCTGGATCTGAAGCTTGATGAGCCCTGCGAGCTTCTTCTTCTTGGGGGGCATCTCGATTTCCTATTTCTTGCTGGGTGTGTTTCTTGCTACTGCAGTGCAAGTATGTGGCGCTAGATCTTCGCGACCTGCGTGAAGGACAACTCGACCGGGGTCTCGCGACCGAAGATCGAGACCAGGACCTTGAGCTTCTGCTGCTCGGCGTTGACCTCGCTGATGCTGGCGGGCAGCGTGGCGAACGGGCCGTCCATGACGGTGACCGACTCGCCGACCTCGAAGTCGACCTCGATGAGCGGCTTCGCGAAGCTCTCTCCGCCGGTCTCCCCCGCCGAGACGGTTGCCGCGGCGGCCTGCTTCTTCTGCTCCTGCTGCGGGAGCAGGAACTTGATCACCTCGTTGAGGGTCAGCGGGGACGGACGCGACGTCGCACCGACGAATCCGGTGACGCCGGGCGTGTTGCGCACGGCTCCCCAGGACTCGTCGTTGAGATCCATGCGGACCAGGATGTAGCCGGGCAGAACCTTGCGGTTGACCTGCTTGCGCTGGCCGTTCTTGATCTCGGTGACCTCTTCGGTGGGAACTTCCACCTGGAAGATGTAGTCGCCGACGTCGAGGTTCTGGACACGGGTCTCGAGGTTGGCCTTGACCTTGTTCTCGTAGCCCGCGTAGGAGTGAATGACGTACCAGTCACCGGGTGCGCGGCGCAGCGCGGCCTTGAGTTCCGCAACGGGATCCTCGGGCTCTTCGGCGGCCACAGCCTCGTCGGTGGTCACAGCCTCATCAGCGGTCACAGCCTCGTCGACAGGCGCCTCGTCCGCGACGATCTCGTCGGCCGGGGCGTCCTCGGCAACGTCGTCACCGACGATTTCCGCGGCTTCGGTGCCCTCCTCGGCAGCCTCGACATCCACTTCGGCTGCCGCCTCGGCAGAAACACGCTCTTCGGCCAAAGCCTCATTCGTGTCGTTCTCGGGGGTGCTCACTGGGGCACTCGCTTCCTCTCGTCACTCACATACTTCGGATCCACCGGGGCGGATTCCGTCAACCGAACAACCAGGTGACGCCCTTGATGACCACCAGATCCAACACGCCGATGAACGTCACCATGAACACCACGAAGACCAGGACGACGCTGGTGTAGGTGATCATCTGCTTGCGATTGGGCCAGATGACCTTGCGCAGCTCGGCGATGACCTCGCGGAGGAACCGGCGCAGGCGCTTGAAGATGTTTTCCTTGCGCGGCTTGTCGGCGCGATCCTTCTTCGCCGGCTTGACCTTGGTGGCCGTGTCCGACTTCGAGAGTTCCGGTGACTTCACGGAACTCGCGGCGACCTCGGTACCTGCCGGTGAACGACGGCCCTGGCGCTTACCGCTGGGCTTTCCCGAGGGAGTGGCGGAACGCGTGGTGGTGGCGTCGGCCGCGGTGTCGTCGGCACCGTCCGGGCGCGTCGACCCTGAAGTGTCGCCGTCGCGCTTGGCGCGCTCCTCGCTCACGTCGTTCCTCTCAGTCGCTGGCATCCGGGGGCAGGGGCGACAGGACTTGAACCTGCAACCTGCGGTTTTGGAGACCGCTGCTCTGCCAGTTGAGCTACGCCCCTTTGGTCGGGAGACCTGGTCCGAAACTAGCCTCGAACCAACTCTTGACCGACCTCTCTGTGATTACATGACACGCGCGCCACCCTTGCCGGCCGTACAGCACCGTAGGGCAGCGCGCAGCGCTGAGTAATCCCAGAAATCTCAGTGTACTTCAAAGCCCCGGAACAAACCCAATCCACCCGGCTGTCAGGCCAGACGGACCGTTGCGGTGGCGCGACCGAAGATCTTCTTTCCCTCGGAACGCGCCACGATCGCGACTACTGCTGTCTTGCTTTCCTCGTCGAGCGACTTCACCTTACCGGTGTACTCGACCTGCGCGGCCTCGTCCTCACGGACGTAGACCGAGCTCGTGAAACGAACGTTGTATTCCTTGACCGCGCCCGGATCGCCGAGCCACGACGTGACGAAGCCGCCGCCGAGACCCATGGTGAGCATTCCGTGCGCGATCACGTTGTCCAGACCGGCGAGCTTGACGACCTCGTCGCTCCAGTGGATCGGGTTGGGATCGCCGGACACGCCCGCGTAGTTGACCAGGTCGCCACGCGTGAGCTTCACGATGCGCTCGGGGAGTTCTTCACCCACCGAGACGTCCTCGAACTTACGAAGCGCCATGCATGATCACGTCCTTGACTGCGTGAGCGATGTTCTCGTCGACCTCGCCGCCGGTACGCGCGACGAGTGTCGTCCAGGTGGTCTGAACCAGTTCGTCGTGCTGATCGGTGACGATGTTCTTGGTGACGATGATGTCGCTGCCGCCCATCTGACGGAACGACTCCAGGTACACGTCACAGACCAGACGGTCGCCGACCTTGATCGGCTTGTGGAACTCGAGCCGCTGGTCGGTCTGGAGAATCTGGCTCGGATCGTAACCGGTGACGATCTCCTTGAAGAGACGTCCCTGAGCGATGATGCCGACAAGCGAGATGAAGGTCAGAGGAGCGAGGAGACCGTCGTAGCCGAGGCCCTTCGCGGCTTCTTCGTCGTGGTGAGCGGGGTGCCAGTCCTGCACGGCACGCGCGTACTCGCGCACCTTCTCGCGTCCGACCTCGTAGAAGTCGTCGACGCGGTAGTGGTGCCCGACCATCGCCAGTGCGTGCGCGGCAGGATCGGCAGGAACAGCCGCGGGCACGTATGCCTCTGTCTCTGTCACAGTGTCAGTCACGCGAAAGAACCTCTTCTACCCTTGACGTCAGCGCGTGAGGGCAGCCTAGAGGACTCCCTTCGCGAACGCAGTCCTAGTTCCGGACCGTGTTACTTGGACTCGCGATGCGACTGGTGAGTTCCGCAGTTCGGGCAGAACTTCTTGATCTCCAGGCGATCGGGGTCGTTGCGCCGATTCTTCTTGGTGATGTAGTTGCGGTGCTTGCATACCTCGCAGGCCAAAGTGATCTTGGGCCGAACGTCAGTCGAGGAGGCCACGGGATGCCTTCTTTCGGGTGAATCTGATTACGAACAATCAGGGTGGATCATGCATATTGTGTAGCGGTGACCGGACTTGAACCGGCGACGCAACGATTATGAGTCGTTTGCTCTACCAACTGAGCTACACCGCCTCGGTGTCGAGTGTCGCGCACTAGGCGCTCCACTTCAATCCAGCGAGCCCCCTAACGGAATCGAACCGTTGACCTTTTCCTTACCATGGAAACGCTCTGCCGACTGAGCTAAGGGGGCGTGCTTTGCTCGCACATCGCTG
Source organism: Rhodococcus sp. LB1 (assembly GCF_001583455.1). Taxonomy (NCBI): domain Bacteria; kingdom Bacillati; phylum Actinomycetota; class Actinomycetes; order Mycobacteriales; family Nocardiaceae; genus Rhodococcus; species Rhodococcus sp. LB1. The sequence continues at coordinate 36,377 of NZ_LTCZ01000013.1, forward strand.
CGCGCTGAAGCCTTGACGAGATTACACAGAGTTCGCGTCCAGAACCAAATTGCCTGGTCAGCGGCTTTCACATGCCGGTGCACCCGACAGTTCGGCCGGCGACCATGCTCGAGACCCGCGATCGAGCTCCAGGATCACGCCGAAGTCCGCCCAGGCGGTCGCGAAGAAGGCCGTCCAGGACATCGACTGGGACGCGAAATTCGATGGACCCGACGACCGGTCGGCATCACCGCATACATGGGCGCCCCGTCTCGTCCACGAACGACAGAACCCCGGTGAGCTGTCGCTCACCGGGGTTCTGTGTGTGGCAGATGTAGGATTCGAACCTACGTAGGCATAAGCCGACGGATTTACAGTCCGCTCCCATTGGCCGCTCGGGCAATCTGCCGGGGTTGCACGAGGAGCGCGAAATCTATGCGAAATCGCTCTCCGCTGCGGAAAGAAGAATACAACGAACGGCCCCCCGTTTTGCAAACCGGGTGGATACGGGCGGTTGCGAACCGATAGCGTCGAATCTGCTCGCCGGCATTCGGCGAGCCCCCGGCCGGGTCGCGGCGGGGAGAACTAGACGAAACCGGGAGTGTGAAGTGGCTGATTCGTCCTTCGATGTGGTGAGCAAGGTGGAGCGTCAAGAGGTGGACAACGCCCTGCATCAGGCCGGCAAGGAGCTGTCGACCCGGTTCGACTTCCGGAACACGGGAGCATCGATCGAATGGTCCGGCGAGGAAACCATCACCCTGACGGCCGACACCGAGGAGCGACTGCTCGCCGCCCTGGACGTCTTCAAGGAGAAACTGATCCGGCGTGACATCTCCCTGAAGGCGTTCGACGCGGGCGAGCCGGCGCAGTCCGGAAAGATCTACAAACTGTCCGGCAGCCTTGTCCAGGGCATCACCACCGAGAACGCCAAGAAGATCACCAAGAAGATCCGCGACGAGGGCCCCAAGGGCGTCAAAGCGCAGATCCAGGGTGAGGAGCTGCGGGTGAGCAGCAAGAAGCGCGACGACCTGCAGGCCGTGATCTCCCTGCTGAAGGGCGAGGACTTCGGGATCGCGCTGCAGTTCGTGAACTACCGGTAGGCGCTCCGCACCCGTGCGTGGTTGACGAGTCCCTGCACTCGTCAACCACGCACGGGCGGCGAAGCCGACTACATGCCCGCCATGCGCTCGAGCCGCTCGATCCGGTCGGCCATCGGCGGGTGAGTGGAGAACATCCGGCTCATCTTCTCGCCGGTGCGGAACGGGTTGGCGATCATCAGGTGCGACTGCGCGGCGAGCTGAGGCTCCGGCGGCAGCGGCGCAGCCTGAGTGCCCTGCTCCAGCTTCCGAAGCGCGGACGCCAGCGCCAGGGGGTCGCCCGTGAGCTCTGCGCCCGACTGGTCGGCCTGGTACTCCCGGGAGCGGGACACCGCGAGTTTGACGACGGTCGCGGCGATGGGCCCGAGCAAAGACACCAGGAGCAACGCGATCGGGTTGGCGCCCTGTCCCCCGCCGCGCCCGCCGAACATGTTGGCGAACATGGCGAAGTTCGCGAGCCCCGACACGACGGCGGCCATGGCGCCGGCGACGGAGGAAATCAGGATGTCGCGGTTGTAGACGTGCGACAGCTCGTGTCCGAGCACGGCCCGCAACTCTCGTTCGTTGAGAATCTGCAGAATGCCGCTCGTGACGCAGACCGCGGCGTGGCGCGGACTGCGCCCGGTGGCGAAAGCGTTGGGCGCTGACGTGGGGCTGATGTAGAGACGCGGCATCGGCTGGTGCGCGGTGGTGGCCAGTTCCCGGACGATGCGGTAGATGACCGGTGCCTGCACCTCGGTGATCGGCTGGGCGTGCATGGCCTTGAGCGCCATCTTGTCGCTGTTGAAGTACACGTACGCGTTCATTCCGACGGCGAACACGATCGCCAGCAGCAGAATCGTGGGGTTGCGGAACAGCGCGCCGATGAACACGATCAGCGCCGACATGCCGACCAACAGAACCAGAGTCTTCGCCCCGTTTGCGTAGCGCACGTCACGCCTTCCTTGTCGTTGACACCCGATCACGTCGCCCGAGTTTCGGGATCTTGATCATTCAACGAAACACGGTGGCGGGACGGTTCCCGCACGGACGACGAGAAATCGGGTGAAGACGAGTTCAGGAATGACGATACGGCTCAGCCGACGCGCTCGATCGTGTAATCGACGAGCTTCACGAGGGCGTCGTTGGCGGGCCCCTGCGGCAGCTCGGCGAGCTGCGCGCGTGCCTGGACCGCGAACTCCTCCAGCTTCGCCTTGGCGGCGGCCATGCCGGGTGACCGTTCGAGGAGCGCGAGCGCCTCCGCGACGTCGTCGTCGTTGGTGACGGGGCCGTCGAGGAGCACCCGGAGGCGATCGGCGTCGGGTCCCTCGTCGCGCAGCGCGTACAGGACGGGCAGCGTATGGACGCCCTCACGCAGGTCGGTTCCGGGTGTCTTGCCGGACTGCGCGGACACCGAGGAGATGTCGATGATGTCGTCGGAGATCTGGAAGGCGGTGCCCACGGCGTCGCCGAGACGTTCGAGCCGCTTCACGTGGTCGGCGTCCGCGCCGGAGAAGGTGCCGCCGAAGCGTCCGCACGCCGCGATGAGCGAGCCCGTCTTCTCCCACACGACCTTGAGGTAGTGCTCGACCGGATCCTGCTCGCCGCGAAGCCCGATCGTCTCGCGCATCTGACCGGTGACGAGTTCGGCGAACGTCTCGGCGATGATGCGCACCGCCTCGGGTCCCAGCGTCGAGACGAGACGGGACGCGTGCGCGAACAGATAATCGCCGGCGAGGATCGCGACGCTGTTCCCCCACCGCGAGTTCGCGCTGGGTGCACCGCGGCGCATCGACGCCTCGTCCATCACGTCGTCGTGGTACAGCGTGGCGAGGTGGACCAGCTCGACGACGGTGGCCGCCGTGACCACCGACGGGTCGGAGGCCTTCGGTCCGAGCTGGGCGGTGAGCACCGTGAACAGCGGACGGAAACGCTTGCCTCCCGCCTTCGCGAGATGCAACGCCGCCTCGGTGAGGAAGTCCTCCCCGTCGGAGAGCTCACTGACCAGCAGTTCCTCGACTTGCTTCAGTCCTTCACGGACCGTGGCAGCGAGCTGCGGGTCGCCGAGATCGATCCCGGCGACCGTAGTGCCCACTACAGCGTCGGCAGCGGTGTGTGCTGCGCCCTCGGTGCTCACGTTCTCAGTACCCATCCTGTCGTCAGTGACGGCTCGGTTCCCGCGCCGTCGGTGGCGGCTCGGCTACCACGGTAGTGAACCTAGCGGTTCCGCTGCCCGTCGGCCTCGCCGCGGTCGCATCGCGAAGCCTGACAGGATGTAGGTGTGGTCGCAGCAGAACAGTCGCCCGCGGGATCCCCGCTTCCCACCGCCACCGATGTCCTGGTCATCGGTGCTGGTCCGGCCGGTTCCTCGGCTGCCGCGTGGGCGGCTCGCGCGGGACGTGACGTGGTCCTCGCCGACGCGGCGGTGTTTCCCCGCGACAAGACGTGTGGCGACGGACTCACTCCGCGTGCCGTCGCCGAGCTCGACCATCTCGGTCTCGGCGACTGGGTGCGGTCGAAGGGAACCAACCGCGGGCTGAGGCTCAGCGGGTTCGGTCAGGAGCTCGAACTCGAGTGGCCGGGCAGGTCGTTCCCGGCCGTCGGCAGCGCGGTAGCCCGCACCGAGCTGGACGACAGGATCCGTGCGACCGCCGTCGACGCCGGGGCCGTCATGGTGCAGGGCGCCAAGGCGATCGGCGTCGAACGGGACGGCGACCGGGTGACGGCGGTGACGCTGAAGACTTCCGACGGAACCCACACCATCGGCTGCCGGACACTGATCGTCGCCGACGGCGTCCGGTCCACACTGGGCAAGCAGCTGGGCCGTGAATGGCACCGGGACACGGCCTACGGTGTTGCCGCCCGCGCCTACATCGCCACCGACCGCAGCGCCGACCCGTGGATCACTTCGCACCTCGAGCTGCGGGACGGAGCGGGGACGCTGCAGTCGGGCTACGGCTGGGTCTTCCCCCTCGGCACCGGGGAGGTGAACATCGGCGTCGGCACCCTCGCCACCGCCAAACGTCCGGCTCCGGGTGCGCTACGCCCGCTGCTCGACCTGTATACGGCGCAGCGGCGCGACGAGTGGAAGTGGGACGGCGAACTGCGTGCCGTCGCGTCGGCATTGCTGCCGATGGGCGGTGCGGTGTCCCACATCGCGGGCCGGAACTGGGCAATCATCGGCGACGCGGCGGCGTGCGTGAATCCGTTGAACGGCGAGGGCATCGACTACGGGCTCGAAGGCGGTCGCCTGGTCGCGGAGATCCTCGACGCCGACGACCTGACGGAGCTGTGGCCCGCGATTCTCCGGGAGAGATACGGCCGGGCGTTCTCCGTGGCGCGGCGACTCGCCGGGCTGCTGACCGTCCCCCGGGTTCTGCCCGCGTCCGGTCCGGTGGCCATGCGGTCCCGTGCGCTGATGACCATCGCGGTCCGGGTCATGGGCAACCTCGTCACCGAGGAGGACAGCGACCTCACCGCCCGCGCGTGGCGGGCGTCCGGTCTGCTGTCGCAGAAGGTCGACTCGCGACCGCTGTTCGGCTGACGTTCAGCGGGTGGCGCGGTGCAGGGCCACCACACCGCCGGTGAGGTTGCGCCACTGCACGTTCCGCCACCCGGCGGCCTCGATGCGCAGCGCGAGTTCCTGCTGGGTCGGCCAGGCGCGGATGGACTCGGCGAGGTACACATAGGCGTCGGGGTTGCTGCTGACGGCGCGCGCGACCCGCGGCAGCGCCCTCATCAGGTACTCCATGTAGACAGTGCGGAACGGCCCGAACACCGGAGTAGAGAACTCGCTCACGACGAGGCGTCCGCCAGGTTTGGTGACGCGGGCGATCTCGCGGAGACCGGCCTCGAAGTCGGAGACGTTGCGCAGCCCGAAGGAGATGGTCGCGGCGTCGAACACGGCGTCGGCGTAGGGCAGATGCATCGCGTCGCCCGCGACCATCGGGACGTCGCGTCCACTGCCGGCCTGCAGCATCCCCTTGGAGAAGTCGGTGGCCACACACCACGCACCCGACCGTCCGAGCTCGACGGTCGACACCCCGGTCCCCGCCGCGAGGTCGAGAACGCGCTCCCCCGGCTTCAGTGCCAGGGCCGAGCGCGTCGCCTTGCGCCAACTGCGGTCCTGACCGAACGACAGGATCGTGTTGGTGAGGTCGTAGCGCTTCGCGACGCCGTCGAACATCGACGCGACCTCGTGCGGATCCTTTTCGAGCGACGCCCGCGAACCGTGTGTAGTTGCCACGCCCGAAACGCTACCAACCGCGCCCGGCGCCGATGTCGGCGCCGGGCGCGGTGGCGCGGCGGTCACTTCTTGGAGACCCGCACGAGCTTCTTGTTGACGAATTCGTCCATTCCCCACGGACCGAGTTCGCGCCCGACGCCCGAACGCTTGACGCCGCCGAACGGCAACCCGGGAAGCGTGGTGCCGTGCTCGTTGACGAAGGCCATGCCGACGTCGAGCCGGTCGGCGACCTCACGTGCCCCGTCGAGGTCGGTGCTCCACACCGAACCGCTGAGACCGTAGGAGGAGGAGTTGGCGAGTTCCACCGCTTCGTCGGCGGTGGCGACCTTGTAGACGACGCCGACCGGCCCGAACAGTTCCTCGCTGTACGCCCGCATCTCGGGGGTCACGTCGACGAGCAGGGTCGGTTCGACGTACGAGCCGGGGCCGTCGATCTTCTTCCCGCCGGCGAGGAGTGTCGCGCCCTTGGCGATGGCGTCCTCGATCTGCTCGATCAGCGAATCCGCGGCGCTCTGCGAGGACAGCGGCCCGAGGACGGTCTTCGCGTCGAGCGGGTCGCCGGTCGGGGTGGCCTTGAAGGACTCGGCGAGCTTCGAGACGAACTCGTCGTAGTTCGGCTCGGTCACGATGAAACGTTTGGGAGAGTTGCAGGCCTGGCCCGCGTTGGACAGGCGGGCACGGGTCGCGGTCTTGACCGTGGCGTCCATATCGTTGGTGTCGAGGACGACGAACACGTCGGACCCACCGAGTTCGAGCACCACTTTCTTGAGGTTGCGGCCCGCCGTCTCGGCGACGCTGGTCCCGGCCCGCTCGCTGCCGGTGAGCGAGACCCCCTGAACACGCGGATCCGCGATCATGTCGGCGATCTGCTCGTTGGTGGCGAACACGTTGATGTACGCGTCCTCCGGGAGACCGGCCTGCCGGAAGATCTCCTCCATCAGCAGTGCCGACTGCGGACAGTTCGGGGCGTGCTTGAGCAGCACGGTGTTGCCGAGCATGAGGTTCGGCGCCGCGAAGCGGGCGACCTGGTAGTACGGGTAGTTCCACGGCATCACGCCGACGAGCGCACCGATCGGCCTGCGGTAGACCACGGATTCGTCCGCGCCCGGCACGTCGAGCCGTTCCGCCTCGAGCAGCGCGGGGCCGTTGTCGGCGTAGTAGCGGTAGATCGCCGACGAGAGCTTGACTTCACCCTTGGCCTCCCGGACGGGTTTGCCCATCTCGAGGGCGATCATCCGCGCCAGTTCGTCTTCGCGCTCCGCGTAGAGATCGGCGGTTCGGCCCAGAATCCGGGCGCGTTCCTCGGCGGCGGTCGTCCGCCAGTCGAGATATCCGTTGTGGGCGCGGGAGAGCGCCGACTCCACTCCTGCATCGTCCAAGGTCGTGAATTCCCGGACGGTTTCACCGGTCGCGGGATTGACAGTCTTGTACTTCGCCATACTGCGGGCAACCACGAGACAGCCTCTCGAATTCCCCACCGGAATCGATGCGGTGGTCAAGCCGCCCGGGACTCGCGAAAGTCCTGCCAGCCCACAACCGCCGCGTAGTGACCCAGCAGCTCGTCGCAGATCGCAGGCCACGTGCGGTGCAGCACCGACTGCCGGGCGGCCTCACCGAAGCGGGCGCGCATGCGACGATCGCGCAGTGCGTCGACGGCGCTCGGCAGCAGTTCGCCGAACCGGTCGACCGGAAGCAGGTAGCCGTTGCGGCAGTGTGCGACCAGATCGCGCGGTCCCCCGGCATCCGGTCCGATCACCGGCACCCCGCTGGACAGCGCCTCCTGGACCGCCTGGCAGAACGTCTCGTGCTCGCCCGGGTGGACGAAGACGTCCAGGCTCGCGTAGGCCTCCGCGAGCTCCACACCGCCGAGCTGGCCGGTGAACACCGCATCGGGCATCAACCGGTGCAGGCGGGCCCGCTCCGGACCGTCGCCGACGATCACCAGCCGGACCCGCTGGTCGCCGGCGAGTGCGGCGAGCCGCTCGACGTGTTTCTCGGGCGCGAGCCTGCCCACGAATCCGACGACCAGCCGGTCCGAGCCGCCCAGCCAGGAGTCCCGCAGACCGGTGCTGCGCCGGGACGGTGCGAATCGAGCGGTCTCCACGCCGCGCGCCCAGCGGTGGACCCGCGGAATCCTCTGCTCGGCGAGCGCCTCGACCGCCGACGTGGACGGTGCGAGGGTGCGGGTGCAGCCTCTGTGGATGCGACGAGTCCAGGCCCACGCCGCGCGGCTGGTGAGGCCGAGGCCGTAGCTCTCGGCGAAACCCGCCACGTCCGTCTGGTACACCGCGACCGTGGGAACGTCGAGCCGGTGCGCCGCACCGAGCCCGCCCGCCCCGAGGAGGAACGGCGACGCCAGATGCACGACGTCGGGGTCGAACGCCCGCAGCGCGGCGGTGAGTCCGGGCTGCGGCAGACCCACCGGGAGCGAACTGACCTTCGGCACCATCACCGCGGGCACCCGGTGGACGGGTACGCCGCCGTGTTCGGTCGGCGCGGACGTCTGCGATCCGACCGTGTCCGGGGCGACGACCATCGCCTGGTGTCCGGTGCGCTGGAGGTGGTCGAGGACCCTCAGCACCGAGTTGGTGACACCGTTCATGTTGGGAAGAAACGATTCCGCGACGATGGCTACTCTCACGCGCTCAGCGTGGCAGTGCTCGGGGTCACAGCAGCGAGATCGACGTGACCGTCGCGCGAAGTTCCGGGAAACTCAGGATGACACGGCCTGCTGGGCCTCCGCGGAACTCTCCCGCCGCCGCAGGTACCAGATCGCCGGTCCCGCGATCAGCCAGGTCACGACGATCAGCGAACCGGCGGGGACTACGGCGACGCTGGCGTCGCGTCCGGACACCCGCACCAGGTCGGGGTCGCTGCGGGCGTACTCGACGTCGATGCGCTGCCCCACCGTGAGCTTCGTCGGGTACAGCACGCCCAGTTCAGGATTGTGCGTGACCCCGTCAGGGGTGACGAAGCTGATGGCCGACCGCAGCGAGCCCGCCGACAGCACCTCCGCCGTGGCCACGCCCCGGTCGGATTGGATGGTGTGGTCGTTGCGCCAGGCGGCCAGCACGAGGAGCACGGCCAGGACCGAGATGCCGATCGCCGCCACCAGCACCCCCCGCCGGACGCGCCGCGACACCCGCGCATTCACAGTTGTGCCCGCACCGCGGCGTGCAGTTCGCGCAGCCCGGAACGTTCGGTGGTCACCTCGAGGACCCGGATTCCGCGGTCGCCGGGCGCCTCGGGCGCGCTCAGCCGCGTCGACAGCTCACCCAGACCCACCAGGTGATGCTCCACCCGGTAGGCGGCGCAGAGTGCGGCGAGATCCATCCCGTGCGGAGTTCCGAAGACCCGCTCGAACACCCCCGCGTACTGCGGATCGCCCTGCTCGAGCAGCTCGAAGATGCCGCCACCGTCGTCGTTGGCCACCACGATGGTCAGGTCCCGGGGCCGGGGTTCGCCCGAGCCGATGAGCAGCCCGGACGCGTCGTGCAGGAACGTGAGGTCGCCGAGCAGGGCCACCGTCCGTCCCTCCTCGTAGGCCAGTGCGGCCCCGACGGCCGCCGACACGGTGCCGTCGATGCCGGCGACACCCCGGTTGGACAGCACCCGGATCTTCGGCGCCGGATAGCTGACGAGCGCGGCGTCCCGCACGGGGTTGGACGCCCCGAGCAGCAACTGGTCACCGTCGGTCAGGGCGTCCATGACGGCGGCCGCCACGTGGAGTCCCGTCGCCTTCGGGTGGGCGGCGAGCTGGGCGCGCACCGCCTTGTCGGTGTGTTCGGACAGCGTGCGGCACCGGTTGATCCAGGCCCGGTCGGGCTCACCGGACACGACCGCCCGGGTTCCGGTGGCGAGCACGTTGCCGGACACGTCGGGCCAGCGGGGGCCGGTGGTGAGCGCGTAGACGGCCACCGCCGGATCGGCGAGGACCTTCGACACGGACCGGTGGAGGGTGGGGCGTCCGGTGATGACGGCCTGCCGCGGTTTGAGCTGCGGCAGCGCCATCGGGTGCACCGGAATGCCGTGCAGGGGCGCGGTCGGCTCGGCGACCGTCGGAAGTCCGGCGAGTTCGGGCCGCAGCGCGGACCCGTGCCCGGAGATCACGATGGTGTCGGGGGTGAGGTCGAGGTCCATCGGCACGTCGAGCGTCGCGTGCTGGGTGGTGGTCCACGCGGCCCCACCCGGTCGTCCCTGCGGGACCGGACCCTGCGCGTGGACGTCGGGGACGAGCGGTTCCCGGAGCGGGATGTCGAAGTGCACGGGACCGGCGTTGCCCGACCTCGTGCCGCGCGCTGCGGCGAGGACCCGGCACACGGCCGAACGCCACTGGCTGTTCTGCCCGGCGTCGTCCTCCGCCAGGCCCAGGCTGATGGTCGCGCGCACCTGGCTGCCGAACAGTCCGAGTTGCTCGATGGTCTGGTTGGCGCCCGTGCCGAGCATCTCGTACGGGCGGTTGGCGCTGAGCACCACGAGCGGCACCCGGGCGTAGTTCGCCTCGAGGACCGCGGGTCCGAGATTGGCGACCGCGGTGCCGGACGTCATGACGATCGGGACGGGGCGCTTACCGGCCACGGCCAGGCCGAGTGCGAGGAATCCCGCGGTGCGTTCGTCGATGCGCATGTGCAGACGCAGCCGGCCCTCGAGATCGGCGGCCTGCAGGGCGAACGCCAGCGGCGCGTTGCGCGAACCCGGGCAGAGCACGACCTCGCGTACTCCCCCGCGGACCAGTTCGTCGACGACCGCGGTGGCTTGTGCAGTGGACGGGTTCACGACATCAAGAGTGTCAGATACTCCGGCAACCCCGTCCGGCGACCTCGCCGGGTGAGTTCACGGCCACATCGCGGGCGCTGACACCATGAACGCATGCGCACTCTCTTCGATCCCGCCGAGCTTCCCCCACACCGCATGTATCAGGTGCTGACCGCCTCCATCGTGCCCCGGCCGATCGCGTGGGTGTCCACGGTGTCGGCGGACGGGGTGGCCAACCTGGCGCCGTACAGCTTCTTCTCGGTGTCGAGCACCCACCCGCCGGTGGTGCAGTTCACCTCGGTCACCCGGAAGGACAGCCTCCGCAACATCGAGGCGACGGGAGAGTTCGTGATCAACCTGGCGACGGAGCCGCTGATGTCGACGGTCAACGCCAGTTCCGCCACGTACGACAGCGAGGTCGACGAGTTCGCGGCGCTGGGCATCGACACCGAACCCAGCGAACGGGTCCGTCCCGTGCGGGTCGCAGGTTCGCCGGTCGCCATCGAGTGCACCCTGCACCAGGTGATACCTGTCGGTGATTCGTTCGTGGTGATGGGCGACGTCGTCACGGTCGCGGTGCGGCAAGAGTCGCTCGCCGACGACGGACTTCCGGACTTCGCGGAACTCGCCCCGCTCAGCCGCCTCGGCCGCAACGAGTGGGGCCTGCCGCCGAAGGTCGTGATGCTCGACCGCCCGCGTCGCCCCGCGTAACCGATCGATTGGTTAGGCTTACCTGACAAATCGCACCGCTATCCGGGGGAGTAACCAACGCCATGGCTCAACGCAGCAAGTTCGTCAAACCTCAGAATCGCCGGATCGCGTCCGCACGAGTTGTCGCAGGCAAGCAGATCAGCCCGAACTTCGTCCGCGTCACCATCGCGGGCGAGGAACTCGACTCCGTCAGCCCGATGGGGTTCGACCAGTGGTTCCGGATGTTCATCCCCCAGCGGGGACAGAGCACGCTGCGGCTACCGACCAGCGCGAGCAACCTCTGGTACGCCCAGTACAAGCTGATGTCCAAGGACACCCGGCCGGTCGTGCGCAACTACACGATCCGCGAGATCCGGGTGGCGGGATCGGGAGCGTTCGGCGACACCACCGAGATCGACATCGACTTCGCCTCGCACGGCGACCTCGGTCCCGCGTCGGCGTGGGCCAATTCGGCCGCGGCAGGTGACGAGGTGGCGATCCTCGACGAGGGCCTGATCTACAACCCGACGCCGGACGCCGAGTGGCAGCTGCTGGTCGGTGACGAGAGCGCGCTTCCCGCCATCGTCGGGATCCTGCGATCGGCACCGCGGGACCTGCGGGCCGAAGTCTTCGTCGAGATTCCCGATGCCGAAGACGCTCAGGAAGTTTCGGTGGGTGACGGCGTGAACGTGCACTGGCTGGTGCGCGAGGACGCCGATGCCCGTCCGGGAGTGCTCGCGCTCGACACCGTGAAACAGGCGCAGTTGCCGACCGGGCCGTCCTACACGTTCGTGGCCGGTGAGAGCGAGCTGACGACGGCGTTGCGACGCCACCTCGTGAACGAGCGCCACATCCCGAAGGCGAACATCTCGTTCACCGGGTACTGGCGCCACGGCCACGCCGCCAACTGACCACAGGTGAGTGGCACAGCACGCCCGGGCGCGCCGGGCCACTCACCTGGGTTTCAGTTGGCGTGCTTCTGAACGAGGGCGCCCAGACGCGGAAGTGCCTCGATCACATTCTTCTTCGCCGACGGACGCAGCGACGAGTACACCTTCTTGACAGCACCGCGGTCGCTGCCCTCGATGCGCTCGTCGGTCACACCGAGGAGCGAGTCCGCGACCTCGTCGCCACGCGCGACCAGGTACTCGGAGAATCCGGCCTCACCACTGGCGGTGAAGGCCTGCCAGTACGGCTCGAGCTTGGTGACGAATGCCGGCAGCAGGCCCTCGATGGCGTCCGGCACGATCGACGGTCCCACCTTCTTGACGGCGCCGTATCCACCCTTGAGTGCCAGTCCCGAGGCCCCCGACTTGTCCGAAACCTCCGCGTCGATGAGAGCCTGGACGTCTGCGATGACCGCAGGAACGCGCGACTCGTCGAGCAGGGTTTCGTTCAGAGCTGCAACCACTTTCAATGCCTCCGTATTGACTGAGCGATCAGGTCCGGCCAGACACTATACGAAAAACCGGACTCCGCGTTGTTCGAGCAGGCCATGGCACCGGCGCGCCCGCTCGATCCACCAGCGTGAACGCTCCGCGGACGCGGCGAGAGCCGTGACGCGTTCGACGTCGGGTACCACCGGCTCGACGGTGAGCTCGCCGCCGACGGATTCGCGGGGGCGGGCCACGTCCGCCTCGAAGAGTCCCCCGGTACCCAGACCGCACGCGAACTGCAATTTCGGGAGGGCGGCGGCAGCGGCGACACCGGCGGCGATGCCGACAGCGGTGTCCAGCGCGCTCGACACGACCACCGGCACACCGTACGAAGACAACTCGTCCGCGAGCGACAGCAGTCGCCGCATTCCCCCGAGCGGGGCGACCTTCACGACGGCCACGTCGGCACCGCCCGCCCGCACGACCTTCAGCGGATCCTCGGCGCGCCGGATGCTCTCGTCGGCGGCCACCCGCACGTCGGGCATCCGCCTGCGGACCTCCACCAGCTCGGGCACGCTCGCGCACGGCTGCTCGGCGTATTCGAGCGGACCGTCGACGGTCAGGGCCCGCAGCGCGGTCTCGGCCTCGTCGACCGACCATCCCCCGTTCGCGTCGACGCGCACGTTCGGAACGAGTGCGCGGACCGCCCGCACCCGCGCGACGTCGTCGTCGAGAGTCTGACCACGTTCGGCCACTTTCACTTTCGCGGTCCGCGCGCCGGGGTAACGCTCGAGCACGGCCGGCACCCGGGCGGCGTCGACGGCAGGGACGGTGGCGTTGATCGGCACCCGCGTTCGCACCGCGGGCGGCGGCCCGAGCCAGGCGTCCTCGATCGCCGACTGCAACCAGTGCGCCGCCTCGTCGTCCGCGTACTCGGGGAACGGCGCGAACTCGCCCCACCCCGCGGGACCGCGCAGCAGCAACGCTTCTCGCGTCGTGATGCCGCGGAACCGCAGGCGCATGGGCAGACTCACCACGACGGCATCGGCCAGGACCTCGTCCACGGAGGGCAGGGACGTCACGAGGTCAGGGCTGCCCGGGTAGCAACTGGAGCATCAGGGCCTCGCAGTCGGCGAGCAACGTGTCGTCCTGCATCAACCGTGCGGTGATGAACGTCTTGCGCCCCTCCACGCGGTCGACGCTGCCCTCGACGGTCAGACGCGTGTCGAGCGGTGTGATCGCGCGGTAGTTCACGTGCAGGTAGGCGGTGCGGCTGATGGGCCGCCCGTACGCGTGGACGATCATGCCCATCAGGTCGTCGAACAGCAGCGGCAGCGTGCCGCCGTGCGCGGCGCCGTTGCCACCGAGGTGGTAGCGCCGGAACATGCCCGCGCTGCGCACGCCCTCGGGCCCGAACTTCTCGATGTTCCACGGCGGCATGAGGAGACTCCCCCGGCCCGGCAACTCGATCGTCCGGCCCGCCGGCGACCGCCCCTCGGGAACGACGTGTGGTCCGAGCAGTTCGGCCAGCTTCTCCACCTGGTCCGCGGCCTGCGTGAGCACGTCGTCCGGGGCGTCGACCGACACCGCGAGGTCCTGCAACGTGCGCATTCCCTCGACGAACCGCGGCCAGTCCGGACCGGGTGTCACCGGCTCGTACTTGGGGAACCCGCCGTGGTGCTCGTACTCGTCGTCGCCCTTGCCGTCGAGACGGGTGACGTCGGCAGCCTGTTCGCTCATACCTGCACGGTAAACCCGGGCAAAGTCCTGCGCGCGCGGACACCCGTCAACGGCACCCGATAACCTCGGAGCCGTGACTTTCAACCCGCAGCACTGGCGACCGGTTCCCGGTTTCGAGAACCTGACCGACATCACCTACCACCGGCATGTCACCCAGGGAATCGTCCGGGTGGCGTTCGACCGTCCCGAAGTGCGCAACGCCTTCCGCCCGCACACCGTCGACGAGTTGTACCAGGCGCTCGACCACGCCCGGATGACGTCCGACGTGGGCGCCGTGCTGCTCACCGGCAACGGTCCGAGCCCCAAGGACGAGGGCTGGGCGTTCTGCTCCGGCGGCGACCAGCGTATCCGCGGACGCAGCGGATACCAGTATGCGGAGGGGGAAACCGCGGACACCGTCGACAAGGCCCGCGCCGGACGTCTCCACATCCTCGAGGTCCAGCGGCTGATCCGGTTCATGCCGAAGGTCGTCATCTGCCTCGTCAACGGCTGGGCCGCGGGCGGCGGTCACAGCCTGCACGTGGTGTGCGACCTGACGCTCGCCAGCCGCGAACACGCCCGTTTCAAGCAGACCGACGCCGACGTCGGCAGCTTCGACGGCGGGTACGGCAGCGCCTACCTCGCCAAGATGGTCGGCCAGAAGTTCGCCCGCGAGATCTTCTTCCTCGGTGAGACGTACACCGCGGAGGAGATGCACCAGATGGGCGCCGTCAACAAGGTCGTCGACCACGCCGAACTCGAGGACGTCGCGATCGACTGGGCCACCAAGATCAACGGCAAGTCCCCGCAGGCCCAGCGCATGCTCAAGTACGCGTTCAACCTGCAGGACGACGGCCTCGTCGGTCAACAGCTGTTCGCCGGGGAGGCAACTCGCATGGCGTACATGACGGACGAGGCAGTCGAGGGCCGCGATTCGTTCCTCGAAAAGCGCGAACCCGACTGGAAGCCGTACCCCTGGTATTTCTGAGCGCCTACGTGTACTCGACCGCCATGCGGTCGATGGTGCCGTTGAACGGGAACGGCGCCCGGTCGTAGTAGTCCAGCGACACCGGGGAACCGAGGCAGGTACCGACGTCGAGACAGTCGTTTGCTGTGAACAGCAACGGCACGCTCACCGGCACCTGCCCCTCCCCGACGACACTGCCGTCGACACAGAGCTTCACGTTCAGCGGGCCACCGGGCCGCGCCTCGACGAACTCTGTGACCACCTGCACCGTGCGGGTGCCCGGCGGTATCGGCACGGTCGAACGAATCTTGGTGCGCATCAGGATGAACAGGTTGTACTCGTAACAGAGGTAGCCGTCGTCGACGAAGCACGTGAGTCCGCCGGCGTTGCTTCCCAGTGCGTAGAGCACTCCGCTCGGATTCTCCGGCGCGGAGAGGTCGAGGGTGACCCGGTTGTTCTTGTTGCCCAGCGCGGGAGCACAGAACTCGGGCATGCGGATCGTGTCGCCGGAGAACTCCCAGCTCGTGTACGGCGTCGTGATCCGCTGTTCGGGATGCAGTGCGATGACCCACAGCCCGCCGCCGATGGGGAGCGCATTGTTCTTCGCGGCCTCGATCGCGAACAGTTCCCGCAGTTGCGCCAGCTTCTGCGGGTGCTGCTCGGCGAGGTCCCGATTCTGGGTCCAGTCCTCGTCCAGGTTGTAGAGCTCCCACGTGTCGTCGTCCGGGCTCCAGTCGCGGATGCCACCGGGCGCACCCGCCGCCCAGGGTGCGCGTGGCCCGAACGCGGACGCCATCCAGCCGTCGTGGTAGATCGCCCGGCTGCCCATGATCTCGAAGTACTGGGTGAGCTTTCCCCTGTCGCGCCGGGTTCGACGAGGGTCTGCGCGAAGCTGGCGCCGTCCACCGGGTCCTGCGGAACACCGTTCACCGTCCGCGGCGGGGTGATCCCGACGATGTCGTACAGCGTCGGCACCACGTCGTTGCAGTGCAGGAAATGCGTGCGGGGTGCCGGGTCCGGTGTCACCTTCGCCGGCCACCGCACGACCATCGGGTTGCGGGTGCCACCGAGATGGGACGCCAGCAGCTTCATCCCCTTGTAGGGTGCGCTGCCCGCCCACGCCCAGCCCGCGTGATACATGTTGTCGGTCTTCGGTGACCCCAGGACGTCGAGGCCACCGAGTTCCTCCAGTGCCGCGATGTGCTGCGCCGGTGTGGTCGGAATGCCGTTCTGCGCCAACAGTTCACTGATCGTGCCGTTCTGCCCCTCACCGGACGAGCCGTTGTCGCCCCAGATGTACAGGATCAGGGTGTCGTCCCGGTACCCCAGACGGTCCAGCTCGTCGAACAGCCTGCCCACCTGGACGTCACAGTGTTCGGCATACCCGGCCGCGACCTCCATGAGCCGGCGCTGGAACGGTTTCTCGTCGTCGGGGATCTCGTCCCATGCGGCCATCGTCGGGTCGCGGTCGGTCAGCTCCGCTTCGGGGGGAATCCATCCCTTCTCCTTCGCCCTCGCGAAGACCCGCTCCCGGTAGGCATCCCAGCCGTCGTCGAACTTCCCTGCGTATTTGTCGGCCCACGGTTTCATGATGTGGTGCGGTCCGTGCAGGCAGCCGCTGGCCCAGTACATGAAGAACGGTTTGTCGGCGTCGAACGCCTTGTGCCTGCGCAGCCAGCCGATGGCGTCGTCGGCGAGATCCTCACTGAGGTGGTAGCCCTGCTCCGGGGTCTTGGGAGGCAGCACCACCGTCGTGTTACGCACCAGGTTCGGCTCGTACTGCGACGCCTCGCCGGCGAGGAAGCCGTAGAAGTACTCGAACCCGAGACCCGTCGGCCAGTTGTCGAACGGACCGGCGGCGGTGGTCTCCTCGGCCGGCGTGTTGTGCCATTTCCCGAATGCGGCAGTGCTGTACCCGTAGTGGCGCAGCACTTCGGGCCCCGTCGCGCTCGACCTCGGGATGTGGCCGGAGTAGCCGTCCCAGTCGTTGGCCAGCTCGGCTATCTGCCCGTTCCCCACGCGATGGTGGTTGCGTCCGGTCAGCAGTGACGCCCGGGTCGGGGAACACATTGCGGTCGTATGGAATCGGTTGTACCCGACACCGTCCTGCAACATCGCGTCGAGCGTCGGGGTGTTCACCTCACCGCCGAGGCCGCTCGGCAGACCAGGCCCGGCGTCGTCGATGAGGACGATCAGAATGTTCGGGGCGTCGTCGTGGAGCCGCCGCTCCTTCGGACGGGGGCTGTACACCGACTCCTGCATCGTCCGGCCGGCGATACTTCCCGACGGCGTCGGCGGGAACGGTAACGATTCGCCACCCGGTATCGGCTCACCTGTCACGCTCGAACTCATGGCGCAGTCCCCTCGTCGTCCGACGCTGTGAATCCAGTCCAGCACCGGACGGTCGCGCGCGAGTAGACCCTCGGAGGGTGAAATACGCGGGCGGATTCGTCACCTCGGCGGGAGAGGGCGCGCGGCGTCTCCGATTCGGGCACACTGACCCACATGAGCATCGACCGCGAGCTCCCCGCACCGGAACATCGTCGTCCGCCCGGAGTGAGTGACGACACCGTCGCCGCGCTCGGGAAGTTGTCGGAGGCCCTCGAAACGGTCGAGCGTGCCCGCGGGCACCTCTACTCGTTCCATCAACTGATCGGACACGCCGATCTTCAACTCGGTGAAGCCGTCGACGCGCTGCGGGACGCGGGACACGCGGCCGTCGCGGACCGGTTGCAGTCCGAGCTCGTGGGCCGCAACGTCGTCGAGGGCCGGTGGACGTTCCAGCTCGTCGAGGAGTTCGACGACCACTACTGGTCGCCGCTGCGCGAGCACGAACGTGGCGCACGTCACGAACTCGCCGACGGACGACGGCACCTGTTCGAGGCGGAGATGAAGGAAGATCGGCGCACACACGGCCGGACGGGACACGAAGCCCGGCCCGGCGAAGGAGGGTGACGGGTGGAGATCCTCAGCAGCAGGACGATTCTGCGGCCGCGCGACTACACGACGACGCTGGGCTTCTACCGCGACATCCTCGGGCTCGCCACCGCCCGCGAATACCCCGGGGGCACGGTGTTCTTCGCCGGTCAGGGCCTGATCGAAGTTGCCGCGCACGGCGGAACCGGTGAGTCGTCCTCCTTCGACGGCGCCCTTTGGCTGCAGGTCCGCGACCTCACCGCGGTCCAGACCGAGCTGGTTCTCGCCGGGGTGAAGATCGACCGCGAGGCCCGGCAGGAACCGTGGGGGCTGTTCGAGATGTGGATCGCGGACCCCGACGGAATCCCGATCGTTCTGGTGCAGATTCCGGAGGATCACCCCATCCGCCGCGACTCCCGCCCGAAGGGTGAGAGCTGACGGGAGCCCATACGCAGGAGTGATCCTGTACACCGGACGTCAGCTGTACATTTTCGGTTGAAATCCGCACAATCTGGGTGTGACCGCAGAGCTCGTAGTTCTCCTGGTGGTGGTCGTCACCGCCCTCGCTTTCGATTTCACGAACGGCTTTCACGACACCGGCAATGCAATGGCCACCTCGATCGCGACGGGAGCTCTGCGACCCAAGGCCGCTGTCGCGCTCTCCGCATCGTTGAATCTGGTCGGTGCGTTCCTGTCCGTGGAGGTTGCGGCGACAGTCGCCAAGGGCGTGGTGAACCTGGGAGAAGTGGGCGGCGAGGATCTGCTGCTCATCGTGTTCGCGGGCCTGGTCGGCGGCATCATCTGGAATTTGGCGACGTGGCTGCTCGGGCTGCCGTCGAGCTCGTCCCACGCGCTGTTCGGCGGACTGATCGGTGCAGCCATCGCGTCCATCGGCACGAGCGGTGTCGAGTGGGGCGGCGTGCTCAGCAAGGTCGTCGTGCCCGCCGTCCTCGCCCCCGTGGTCGCAGCACTGGTCGCCACTGCGGGCACCAAACTGGTCTACCGGATCACCTCCGGCGTGCCGGAGGACACCAAGGAGCACGGATTCCGCCTCGGCCAGATCGGTTCCGCGTCACTGGTGTCGCTGGCCCACGGAACCAACGACGCCCAGAAGACGATGGGCGTGATCTTTCTCGCACTGGTCGCGCACGGATCCCTGTCCGCCGACGACGAGATGCCGTTCTGGGTGAAGCTCAGCTGTGCGATCGCCATCGCGCTCGGCACCTACCTCGGCGGCTGGCGCATCATCCGCACCCTCGGCAAGGGACTCGTCGAGATCGCCGCTCCCCAGGGCATGGCCGCGGAGTCTTCGTCCGCCGCCATCATCCTGACGTCCAGCCACCTCGGACTGCCGCTGTCCACCACGCACGTCGCGACCGGCTCCATCCTCGGCACCGGCCTCGGCCGCAAGGGCGCCGAGGTCCGCTGGGGCATCGCCGGACGCATGGCCGTCGCGTGGCTGGTCACCCTGCCGTCCGCGGCGATCGTGGGAGCCGTGTGCTGGGTCATCGCCCACATGATCGGCGGTCTGCCCGGTGTTCTCGTCGTGTTCGCCGCCCTGATCGTGCTCGCCGGATTCATGTACCTGCGCTCCCGCCTGCAACCGGTGACGTCCGGCAACGTCAATGCCGAATGGGAGTCGGACGAGACCCAGGTTCCCGCCGAACCCACCGAACCGGGCGTGGCCGAGACCGCGGACTCCGCCGGTCCCGCCACGAACCGCTGAGGGCTCGCCATGACACTGCTGACCACCACCATCCACTCGCTCTGGCAGGTCGTCCTCGTCGGACTGCTGTTCGGAGCCGGCCTCCCCGCGATTTTCGCGCTCGGACTCCGGTCTCTCGGCGGCGCGGACACCGGTGAGGGAGTCTCGCAGCCGACCGTCGCAGGCCGGATCGGCGCCTGGGCCTGCTTCGCCGTGGTGCTGATCGCGATCATCACTGGGATACTGCTATTGATGCAGGGCTTTTTGGCCAGCAGCTTCGGTATCCACATCTTCTGAGCGGCGACCACGAGTCCCGTTCCATCGACGAAAGAAGCCGAACGCGTGCCCAAGAATTCACTTCGCTCCGTGCTCGACTGGCTACGCGCCGGGTACCCCGAGGGAATCCCGGCGAAGGACCATTTCGCGTTGCTGGCCGTGCTGCGTCGCCGTCTCACCGACGAGGAAATCGAACAGGTCGTCGCGCTGTCCATCGAGACGGCCCACGAGACACCCGAACGCCACGTCGACTACGACAACATCCGCCGTCTCATCAGCGAGATCACCCACGAGGAACCGTCCGAGGAGGACGTCGCCCGGGTGACGGAGAACCTCGAGGCCGGAGGGTGGCCGGTCGGACCCGACGCCGAATGCGGCGACGGTTCCGGCGACACGGAAGAAACCCGCGACGCCGGCTAGCCATGAGCCTTCCACCATTTCTCTCCTCCATCATCGGCTGGCTGCGAGCCGGCTACCCGAACGGCGTGCCCGAGCAGGACTACATACCGTTGTTCGCGCTGCTCACCCGCCGTCTGTCGGAAGACGAGGTGGACGCCGTCGCCGACGCCCTCGTCGAGGAGGGCGACCTGCCCATCGAGAAGACCGACATCCAGGTGCTCATCACCAAGGTCACCGACGAGTTGCCGCTGGAGTCGGACGTCGACCGGGTGCGCAGCAATCTCGCCGCAGGCGGCTGGCCGCTGGCCGGGCCTGCCCAGTGAGCGAACTGCAGGTCCTGCCCGTCCCGTCGGGCGTCGGGGTTCTCGGCATCCTGCCGCAGCTGTCGGCGATCCTCGACGGAACCGCCCCGGCCGCGCTCCCCGTCCCCGCCCCGGACGAGCGGGAAACCCGCCGACTGACGGACGCACTGCGCCCCGGGGAGCCGATCGACGACGGTGTCGCCCTCGTGGTCGCGACGTCCGGCACGACGGGAGTGCCGAAGGGGGCCATGCTCTCCGCGGCCGCACTCCGCGCCAGCGGTGAGGCGACGCACGCGCGGCTCGGCGGTCCGGGCTCCTGGCTGCTGACCCTGCCCGCCCACCACATCGCGGGCATGCAGGTGTTGCTGCGCAGTGTCCTCGCCGGCACCGAGCCGGTGGTGATCGACGTGACCGACGGCTTCGACCCCGGTGCGCTGCCTGACGCTGTCGCGTCGATGAGCGGCCCCCGCCGCTACACCTCCCTCGTTCCGACCCAGCTGGTCAAGGCCCTCGACCACCCCGAAGCCGTGGCGTCGCTGGCCGCACTCGACGCCGTCCTCCTCGGCGGAGCCGCGACCCCCGCCCCCGTCCTGCGTCGCGCCGTCGACGCCGGCATCACCGTCGTCCGTACGTATGGAATGAGCGAGACGTGCGGCGGGTGCGTGTACGACGGGGTTCCCCTCGACGGTGCCCGAGTACGGATCGACGGTGACGGCCGCGTCCTCCTCGGCGGGCCCATGCTCGCATCCGGTTACCGCGGACTCCCCGACCATCCGGCGTTCGCCGAACCCGGCTGGTTCCGCACCGACGACGCCGGCGCCGTCACCGACGGCGTCCTCGGCATCTCCGGCAGACTCGACGAAGCCATCTCCACCGGCGGTCTCACCGTCGTCCCGCAGGTGGTCGAGGCGGCTCTCGTCGCGCACCCCGCCGTCCGGGAATGCGCGGTGATCGGCCTCCCCGACGAGCGACTGGGGCGCCGCGTCACCGCCGTCGTCGTCGCCGAGCCCGGCACCGAACCGACACTCGCCGAACTCCGTTCCTTCGTCGAACGCACCCTCGACCCCACCGCCGCCCCACGCGAACTGCACCTCGTCGACACCCTCCCCCTCAGAGGTCCGGGGAAGATCGACCGGCGCGCGCTGGAATCGCGGTTCGGCTAGCGGGTCCTCCTGTCTGCGTAGACATTGGCCAGCTGCGCCCGCAATTTCCGCGCGTCTGGCCAACATCCACGCGGATGCTGTTGTCCACACGCCGACCTCTATCCACAGGCTCCGCGAAAGCCCAGGTGAGCGAACCGATCACCACTGCGGGGTGGGGCACGATGTCGCCATGAGCGACGACGTGATCTTCCGACGCAGAGCCTTGGCCGACGGCGTCACCGATTCCGAGATCCGGCATGCCCGCGATTCCGGACGTCTCGTGCGAATCGCGGCGGGGGCATACGTCTCCGACGAGCGCTTCGCCGCACTCGATGCGCCTGCGCTGCACCGGGCCCGCATTGCGGCAGCCCTGCAGTCGCGCCCACCCGGCATCGTGGTGAGCCACACGTCTGCGGCACTTCTGCACGGCATGGATCTCGGCGACCTTTCGCTGGAACGGGTGCATCTGACGAGGAACCACGCCTCCGGCGGCGGCCGAACCGCGGGAATCCACGTCCACGCCACACCGTTCGACGCAACCGACGTCGTCACCCTGGGCGGGCTGGCGGTCACCTCCCCCGCCCGGACTGTGGTCGACACCGCACGCATCTCGAAGTTCGACCAGGCCGTCGTTGTCGGCGATTCGGCGCTGCACCGTCGACTCGTCACGCTCGACGAGATTCTGGACGAGGTCGGCCGGGCGGGACCTCGCAAAGGCATCGCGACGGCGCGGCGGGCAGCGGGCTTCCTGGACGGTCGCAGCGAGAGCCCGGGGGAATCGCTGAGCCGCATCCGGATCCGCCAGCACGACCTGCCGCCACCCGAACTCCAGCACGTGCTTCACGACGACACCGGCGCCTTCCTCGTCCGGGCCGATTTCTTCTGGACAGAATGCGGCGTGGTCGGGGAGTTCGACGGCATGGGGAAATACGGCGTCGACGGTGGCCAGGCGGCAGTCGCCGTCCACCGGGAGAAACTCCGGGAGGACGCGATCCGCGACGCCGGGTACGAGGTCGTCCGGTGGACGTGGCGGGACCTCTTCGACTTCGCCGCCGTCAAGGCGCGCTTCGACAGGGCGTGCGCACGCGCGGAGCACCGGCGCTGACCGACGTTCGCCGAGACATTCGCCGGATTCCGACGCAATTGCCCCTGATTCCGACCAATGTCCGTGAATCCACCCGACGACAGCGCCCGCAAGCCCGTGCAAGAGGCGTGCAAGCCGGCTGCAAGTGGCGGGCTGCATCGTCTACGGCATGAACCTCACTGCAACTCCCCCAGCCATCGAGGCCGACGGGCTCGTGAAGCTCTTCGGCCGTCAGCGCGCCGTCGACGGCGTGAGCCTGTCCGTTCCGACCGGGTCGGTGTACGGAGTGCTCGGCCCGAACGGCGCCGGTAAGACCACGACAGTGCGGATGCTTGCGACGCTGTTGCGTCCGGACGGCGGCGAGGCCCGCATCTTCGGCCACGACGTGGTGCGCGAACCGAACGCGGTGCGCTCGCTGGTCGGTGTCACGGGCCAGTACGCGTCCGTCGACGAGGACCTGTCGGCGGTCGAGAATTTGGTGATCTTCGCCCGGTTGCTCGGCCTGAGCCGGGGTGATGCCCGCCGCAAGTGCACGGAACTGCTCGAGGAGTTCGACCTCACCGAGGCGGCGACGAAGCCGCTCAAGAACTTCTCGGGCGGCATGCGTCGACGTCTGGACCTCGCGGCCAGCCTGATCGCCCATCCCCCGCTGCTGTTCCTCGACGAGCCGACGACGGGTCTGGACCCTCGGACGCGCGCCCAGATGTGGGACACCATCCGCAGGCTGGTCGCGGACGGGTCGACGGTGCTGCTCACCACGCAGTACCTCGACGAGGCGGATCAGCTGGCCGATCGGATCGCCGTCATCGACCGCGGAAAGGTGATCGCGGACGGCACGGCCGACGAGTTGAAGGCGTCCGTGGGCGTCTCCTCGCTGCAGTTGACGCTGGTCGATCGCGGACAGACCGACGACGCGCGTTCGGTGATCGCCCACACCCTCGGTGTGGAGGTCGCGATCACCCCGGAGATCGGCCGCCTCACCGCGCCGATGACCGATCCGTCGCTCACCGTGGAACTCCTGATCCGACTGCGCGACCACGGGATCGCCGTCGACGAGATCACCGTCCAGAAGCCGAGTCTCGACGAGGTCTTCCTCACCATCACCGGCCACGGCGCAGACGCCACCGAGGCCGACACCGAACGGAGCGTCGCATGACCACCACCCTCGAATCCCGCGCTCACGCGGGCCCCCAACCGATTCCGGAGGCCCGGAACCGGATCAGCCTCGAGCAGTCCGTCGCGAACACGCTGACCATGGCGTACCGAGGACTGCTCAAGATCAAGCACAACCCGGAGCAACTGTTCGACGTCGTCGTCCAGCCGATCATCTTCACGTTGATGTTCACGTACATCTTCGGTGGCGCCATCTCCGGCGACGTGGCGTCGTATCTGCCGATCATCATCCCGGGCATCCTGGTCCAGACAGTGATCACCACGTCGATCGTGACGGGCACCCAGTTGCGGGAAGACATGGACAAGGGCGTCTTCGACCGCTTCAAGTCCCTGCCGATCGCCCGCATCGCGCCGCTGTCCGGTGCGCTCCTCGCCGACGTCGTGCGGTACGGCATCGCCACGACCATCACGTTCGCCGTCGGTATCGCGATGGGGTACCGGCCCGGCGGCGGTGTCGTCGGGGTGGTGTCGGCCGGCGCGCTCGTCATCGTCTGCGCCTTCTCGATCAGCTGGATCTTCGCCCTGATGGGCGTCCTGATGAGCAAAGCGTCGTCGGTGCAGGGCATTTCGATGCTCATCCTGTTCCCGCTGACGTTCATGTCCAACGCGTTCGTGCCCGCCGACACGATGCCGGGCTGGATGCAGGCGTTCGTGAACGTCAACCCCGTGTCGCACGTCGTCACCGCGGTGCGTGAACTCGTCAACGACGGCCACTTCGGTGTCCACGTCGTGTGGTCGCTGCTCGGCGCCGCCGTGATCGTCGCGATCATGGCACCGCTGACGGTCCGGACGTACATGCGTAAGGCCTGACACCCGAAGAACGAAGCGAGCCGGTGGGCGCGGGGTCCACCGGCTCGCTTCGCCTATTTCTCCAGTTCGGGGGCGTCCGCCTGCAACTCCCCCACCTCGGTCTTGAGGATCCGCATCGAGCGTCCCAGGCCGCGGGCGGCGTCCGGAAGTTTCTTCGACCCGAACAGCACCACGAGCACCACCGCGATGATCGCCCAGTGGCTCGGGCTCAGCGCACCCACTACTGGGGCTTCTCACCGTCGGGGTACACGGCGTCCACCTCGACCTCGACGAGCCAGCCCGCGGCGGGCAGGCTCGCGACCTCGAGCGCGAACCGGCTGGGACGCGCGGAGTTCCGTTCCATCGGGGCGGCCGGCTCCGCGGTGCCGAGCGGAACCAGTTCGGTGTCGCCGGTGTCGAGGTTGGTGTTCGCGAAGAACTGCCGGTAGGCACGATTCCAGCCGGCGTAGTCGGCGCGGTCGGTGCCGGGGGCGTTGTCGAGGAACACCCGCATGGTCACGACGTCCTCGAGCGTCAGCCCCTGTGCCTCGAGATTGTCGCGAATCCGCTTCAGCGCGTTGATGCCCTGCGCTTCGGTGATCGTGACTCCGGCCGGGAGTGCGCCGCCCGCGAACACGTCGGTGTCGATGTACGACTCCGGGGTGCTCTCGGGTGCGGCCTTGTTGGACGCGCCCGGACCGATACCGCTCGACTTGTAGACGGCGGTGCCGCCACCGATGGCCACACCCTGCGCGATCATCGGATTCGCCTCGCCGGCTTCGAGAACGGACTTCGAGACGAACGCGCTGCCGGGCGCTTCCGCTGCCGCCTCCTCGGAGGAGCACGACGTCGCCCCGGCGATCAGAGCGGATGCGGCGAGCGCGGCGGTCACGGCCTTGGTACGAAAAGACTTCACTGTTCGGGCTCCTTGTTCTTCGGATGTGTCAGGCTTCCTGGGCCACGCGCTCGTGGATGTGGGTGACGACGTCGCGGGCGGACGTCAGGGCGCCGTGCTGCCAGGCGATGGCGTTGGACAGGTGGTCGCCGGCGAAGTAGATCTTGTCGACGGGTTCGAGCAGCTTCTCGTATTCGGGAGTGGCCGCCCCGCCGTGCGAGCCGCCGCTGCCCGCCCAGTTCGCCCAGGCACTCTCGGAGTACTTGGTGCGCCGCCAGCTGCCCGAGAACGACGACGAGATGTCGCGGGTGTACTTCTCGCCGTGGATCTCCGAGCCCTCCGCGATCGCCTTGGCGAGCCGCTGGCGGTGGGTGAGGGACTCGAACGCCTCCTGACGCTTGCCGCTGCTGTAGTAGGCGACGACCACGCCGCGATCGGAGTTGTAGTGGTCGTACGGGAACATGATCTGCGAGATGTCCTTGTCGGTGTTGGATGCGCCGCCGTAGATGCGATCCTCCGTCTCCCACCACCGGCGCGAGTACTCGATGCCGAGCTTGCCGGACGACGACGGCTTGGCCGCCTTCAGCGCGGTGAGCACATCGCCGGGCAGATTGTTCTGCAGTCGTCCGACGAGGTGCGGCGGGATCGTGCAGATCGCGTAGTCGGCGGTGATCGACTTCTTCGAGCCGCCGGCGGTGTATTCGACGGTGACGCCTTCGGACACGTTCTTCATCGACGTCACCTCGGCGCCGAAGACGATGTTGTCGGTGCCGATCCTGTCCTGGAACGCGTAGTAGATCCGGTCCATGCCGCCGACCGGGGTGAACATCATCATCGCCTGGTCGTAGCCGAAGTCGAAGCTGAAGTTGCGGCCGATGCCGCTGCGGATCACTTCCTGCATCGCGAACGGCTTCTTCTCGGTGCCGAAGTTCAGGCCGGCTCCGGGCTCGGAATCGTAACCGCGACGCGAGGATCCGAGGTAGCGGCCGTCGTCGGACAGGTCACCGAAGTCGCTGAGGAACTCCGACAGCGCGTCCTTGTCCTCCCGGCTCAGCACCTGGTCCAGGGCGCCCTGATCGGTGGCCTTCTTCAGCAGCTCCGACATGTAGCCGAACGTGTCGGCCTTCGCGGCCCGGTAGGTGACGGACTGGCCCGACAGCGACGTGCCGCTCTGGTAGTTCACGAACGTGTTGGCGTTCTGGTTTCCGAAGCCCTGGATCTCGACGCCGAGTTCGCGGCAGTAGTCGAGCGTGATGTGGCTCTGCGGGATGCGGGTGGCGCCGACGTTGTAGAAGTGACCCTCCGAGAACGTGCACTTCTGCGTCTCGCCGCTCAGGTCGGTCTCCTCGGTGCCGCCCCGTGCGGTCCAGACGCGGCCACCGGGCCGGGTGCGGGCCTCGAGGACCGTCACCTTGTACCCGGCCTTCTGCAGTTCGAATGCCGAACACAGACCGGCGGGGCCGCCGCCGAGCACGACCACGGAGTGGCTGCCCTTCACCTTGCCGATCAGGTCGCCGGCCGCGAGCGGCTGGAAGGTGCGGGCGGGCGCAGCGGTCGACGGTGCGAGCCCGAGCGTCGACATCGCGCCGTACGCGAGGCCTGCGCCTCCGGTGGCCCCGAGGCCCTTCATGAAAGATCTACGTGTGAATGCCAATTCGCGCTCCCATTCTTGCGCCCGGCGACCCGGGTAACTTGTCCGGATTCATCCTGGGAGGGACGCGAGTCGGGAAGTTGTCGGCGGCGAAACAGTCTGAGGCCGGCGAGCGAGAACGGGCGCGGGCCGTTCTCACTCCCGAGTCGGAGTTCGACCCGAAACCGAAACTTTTCGGCAACACGACCCGGCTAGTTTCACGCGCATGTCAGCCCTTTCCGACGCCATCGCGCGTTCGTTCGCCACCGGCGAGCCCGAACGTCAGGCCCTGTCGCCGCTGCGTGCGCTGGGCAGGCGGCAGTTGTCAGGCTTCGAGGTTCTCGCCCAGTCGGTGGCCACGACGGCTCCTGCGGTGTCGATGGTGGTCCTGCCCGTCACCATGTTCACCCACCAGATGCTGCTGAGCGGTCTGATCACGATCGTCGTCGCGACGGTGGTGGTCTCCCTGATCGCGGTGTGCGTCTCGCAGTTCACGCGACGCATGGCGGCCGCGGGCGGCCTCTACAGTTTCGTGTTCCAGGGCCTCGGCACGCGAGCCGCGCTGACGGCGGGTGTCGCGATGCTGACCAAGTACGTGGGCAGTGCGGTGATGACGCTGTACCACGGTGGCCAGGCTGTGATCGCGACGCTCGGCTTCTTCGGGCTGGAATTGCGCGAACCCGCCGAACGCCTCCTCGTGTACGCCGGGATCGCGATCGTGATCCTCGCCTGTCTGGTCCGCGGGGTGCGGTTCGCGGCCCTCGCCATCCTCGCCGTCGAATCGTGCTCGTTGCTGTTCATCGTCGGCCTGATGATCGTGACCGGCGCGGGCGGCCAGCACGCCGCGGTGCCGCCGTCCGAATCGGCATACGGGCCGCTGCTCATGACGCTGGCCGCGGTGTTCGCCCTGGCCGGCTTCGAGAGCGCCACGTTCTTCGGGCCGGAGGCCAAGCGCCCGCTCGCCACCGTCACCCGCACCGTGATGCTCACGCCGATGATCTGCGGCGCCCTGTTCATCTTCTCGGCGTGGGCCGCCTGGTCCGGTCGAACGGACACCCTGGTCAACGCGTATCTGCACGGCACCGCCACCGGGGTCGACCCGGCCGTGGTGATCGCCCTGAACCTCGGGTTGGGCACGTCGTGGCTGGCGTCGGCGATGGCGTCGTCGAATGCCGCGTCGCGCCTGCTGTATTCGATGGGGATCGAACGAGTCGTGCCGCGTCTGTTCGCCCGGGTGCACCGCGGCTACCGCACCCCGTGCGCGGCCCTCACCGTCATCGTGTGCGCCGTGTGCCTCGGTGCCGCGACATTCGGCATCGTCGGCAAGTCGACCGGATTCGGTCACGTGCAGTTGATTGCCAGGACTGCGGTGGTCGCGGCGTACGTGCTGGTGGCCGTGGCGTCGGTACGGTTCCTCAGCCGGATCGGGGAGCACACTCCCCTCGTCCTGGTGGCGGGAGTCGCGGGCAGCGCCGCCGGTGGACTCGTCCTGGCCTACATGCTGTTCGTGAACGTTGCGCACGGCTTCGCGATGGTCCCCACCGTGGTGCTGACCCTGTTGCTGTCGGGTTCAGCGTGGCAGCTGTACCTGCGATGGCGCCACCCGGCGAGCCTGCGGTCGATGGGTGTGTTCGACACCGCGGAAACAGACGATGTGCTGCCGGGAGCCGGGGTGTTCGCCACGGACGCCGCCGGGAACCTCGCGTTGACGGCGGCTGGACGTACCCCCGGGTCCCGGTGATGGGCGCCCGAGCGGGGGAGATCGCGGGCCACGAACCACGCGCCGTGCAGAAGGCACTCGCTTTGCTCGAGGCCGTGGCTCAGCTCGGGTCCGGGGCGACCGCGCGAGACATCGCCGCACACGCGGGGATCCCCCAGGCCACGGCATACCGGCTGCTCAATCTCCTGACCGCCGACGGCTATCTGGTGCGGATCGCCGATCTGTCCGGGTTCGCGCTGGGCCGGCGGACCAGGCAGCTGGCGGGGGCGGATGCGGCGCCGGACCCGGTCGACCACCACGCCGTACTCGAAGAACTGCGCGAACAGGTGCGTTTCGGGATCCATCTGGCGTCGTTCGCGGGCGGCCGGGTGCGACTCGTCGACCGGGACCCCGACCACGAACTCAGCGGCGAGAACACGATCGCCGCGCACCTGCACGCGTCCGCCATCGGCAAGATCCTCCTCGCGTCCCGTCCGGACCTGGTGCCGCCGAGCCTGCGCCGCGTCACGTCGCGGACCGTCACGGACATCGCCGCGCTGCAGGGCGAACTCGACGCCGTCCGTCACACGGGTTCGGCCCGAGAGGTCGACGAGGTGCGGGTGGGCCGCAGCGCCGTCGCGGTCCCGGTGCACGATGCGCAGAACGCGGTGGTCGGTTGCCTTGCGGCGATCGGCAAGACCGGACGCCTGGCCGTCGACGATCCGGAACTCACCGACCTCCTGCGGTCGTGCGCGGCCCGGGTGAGCGGCCGGGTCCCCGCCTGAGGCCGGCACTCACCTCGAACTGGCGAGCATGTCCAGGATTTCGGCGCGCACCGCGCGACGCGACCAGTTGCCGAACCGCTTCTGCGCCGACTCCCAGCGGTCCTCGCCCACGTGATCGAGCGCGAACGCCAGGTGCCGAGGGTGTCGCAGCGACGCGATGTCCTGCCGGGCCCGGGCCCGGACCGACAACGCCAGCAGGGCGAGGCCACGATCGGGATCACCGTGCGCGAGCTCGAAGCATCCCACCCCGGCCGCGACGGCCCCGGTGACCGGCAGATCCTGGTAGGCGCCCTGTCCCAGCCTCGACAGCGCTGCCTCCGCGAGCTTCGGCACGAACTCCACCATCATCTCGGACCGGCCGTGCAGCACGTGGGCGCACACCACCGACGCCGCCAGCATCATTCCGAACGGATCGGCGTACGGCTCGGACAGCATCCGGCGATACACCATGTCCAGCGCCTCACGGTAGCGGGCGAGCCCGCGTTCGACGTCGCCGTCCGCGAGATCGATTTCCGCGAGACTGCCGGTGGCGGCGGCCCGCCATTCGTCCGGCTGGTGGTCGTCGGTCCCGGTGCCCGCACCGCGATGCTCGAGTACCGTCTCGGCCAGCACTTTCCGGCCGGCCTCCACATCACCGTCGGCGATCAGCGCCGAGGCCTGGAAGCCCCACAACTGATCCGCCTCCTCCTGCGCACCCAGCTTCCGCATGCCCTCGACGGCGTCCTGATAGTGCCACACCGCGTCCCGGTAGTGCCCGGACTGACTGTGCAGCGAACCGAGGAACTGCGACGCCATTGCCGTGCCCCACACGTCACCGATGGCTCCGCACAGTTCGGACACCGTCGCGGCGTCCCTCATCGCGCCGCGGAAGTCGCCGAGGTTCTCCCGCATGCTGGCCCGAGCGGACAGTGCGGCCGCGCGGGTCTCCGGATCCTTCGACCGCACCCCGTCCGCGACGACCCTGGCCAGGCGCCGTCCCGAACCCAACGACAGGATGAGCCGCACCGCGAACGAGGTGACCGACGGAAGGTCGGGGCGGTCCCGGAGCAGGTGACGCAGCCGGATCCGGGCGCGGGCGAGCGTGCGCGTCTGGCCACCGAACACCAGGTGCATCGCCGCGAGCAGGAACGTGTACGCCACCAGCTCCGAACCGACGTCCGTCAGGTCCGCGTCCGCCGTCGACCCGAGAATCCGCGGGGTCCAGTTCATCACCTCCGAGTGCGCGCCCCGAATGGCCCACAGGCCGCCCAGCACCGGGAACACGGTCGCCACCGTCTCCGCGTCGTCGCGCTCGACCGCCCACCGGAGGACCGCGAGCAGGTTGTCGTGGTCGGCGTCGATGTCGTCCGCGAGCGCGACCTGGTCGGATCGGCACCGGCGGAGCGCCTCCGACGCGAACCGGCCGGCCCAGACCCCTTGGCGAGCAAACACTTCCGATTCCTCGCCGGCCGCCGCGAGCTGCTCCTCGCCGTACTCGCGCACCGTCTCGAGCATGTAGTAGCGCAGCGTGTCCGACGTCTCCGACACGGACAGCAGGGATTGATTCACGAGGCCCTCGACGGCCTCCACTACATCGTCGACGCCGTCCCACTCCGCGATCGTCCGGGCCGCGTCGAGGGTGAACCCCGCCGGGAACCGGCAGAGTCTGCGCAGCGCGATCTGCTGTTGCTCGCCCAGAAGCTGCCAGCTCCAATCGATGACGGCGTGCAGGGTGCGGTGCCGCTCGGGCGACGTCGGGTCGTGTGACCGCAGCAGCGCGAACCGATGCTCGAGCCGTCGGCCGATGTCCTCGACGCTCATGCTGCGTACCCGCGCGGCGGCCAGTTCGATCGCGAGCGGGAGACCGTCGAGTGTGCGGCAGACGCTGCGCACCGTCTCCGGGTCGAGACGCGCCGTGGGCCGCACCGCGCGGGCCCGCGCCGTGAACAATTGCACGGCGGGCGCGTCGTCTTCGTCGATCGCGAGCGGCGGCAGCGGGTAGACGGCCTCGGACGCGAGCATGAGGGGTGATCGGCTGGTCGCGAGGACGGTCAGCTGGTCGCCTGCCGCCACCAGGTCGGCCACGACCTCGGAGCACGCCCCGATGACGTGCTCACAGTTGTCGAGGATCAGGAGCATCGGCCCTGCCGACAACGCTTCCCGGAGCCGTTCCCGCGCCGAATGGACGCGGCTGACGGTGAGCCGGCCCGGCGCGATGTCGACCTCGCTGAGCCCGAGCGTGCTGCTGATCGCCGCGACGACGTCCTCGCTGCTGCGCAGCGACGCGAGTTCCACCAGAGCCACGGACGTCCCGGCGGCGGCCCGCGCACCCAGTTCGTGCGCGAGTCGAGTCTTGCCGGCACCGCCGGGCCCGAGGATGGTCACCACCCGCGAGGACGTGAGCAACCGCTCGATCTCCGCGATGTCCGAATCGCGTCCCAGGAGGGCGTTGGGTGCCGCGCGGAGCCCGATCGCCGTCCGATCCGGCGACGCGAGGAGCGGAGCCGCCACGTCACCGGGACGTCCGCCCCGCAGGATCTCGGTGTGCAGAGCGACGAGCGCCGGCGACGGATCGGCCCCCAGCCGGGACACCATCCGCTTGCGGAAGGTCGCGAACACGTCCAGCGCCTCGTTGTCCCGCCCGAGCCCGGCGAGCGCCCGCATCAGGTGCGCGTGCCCCTGCTCGTCCAGAGGTTCGGCGGCGACGTGGGCCAGCGCCTTCGGGAGGGCGGCGTCCCAGTCTTCGACCGCCACCAGCGCCGCCAGTTCCGCGGCCTCGAGCTGCCCCCGGATCACTGCGGCATCGGCGGCGAGCTCTGTTGCGGCGGCACCGCCGGGAAGGTCCGCGCCCGGGTCGCCCCGCCACAACGCGAGGGCATCGCGGATCTCGTCCGGCCCGACGCCGCGACCGTTCCCCCGGCCCCTCAGCCGGCGTGCCACGTCCTCCGCGCGCGTCAGATCGACGGCATCCCTGGGCACCGCCAACCGGTAACCGGCCGGGCCGATCTCCAGCGCTCCGTCCGGCAACGCCGCGCGCAGACGGGAAACCTGCGTGTGCAACGCATTCATCGGGGACCGCGGCGGATCCTCGCCCCACACTTCGTCGATGAGGGCCTGCGCCGACCGGCTCCGGCCGGGATCGCGGGCGAGAGCGACCAGCAGGCTGCGCGCACGGGTGCCGGGCAGCGGCGCGAGCACGCCCGATCGCCACGTCGATATCTCACCCAACAAGGCGACCTGGATCGGTGTGCTTGCCGGTGCCACTCTCTCGTCCACGCTCATGTGCTGGTCCACCGCGTTCGATGGTATTGCACGGCGTGGGTGCGGGCGTCTTCTCGCACGGTGCAAAGATCGGTGCATGGCAACGGCTGCTCAATGGATCGAAGGCGCTCGTCCGCGCACCCTCCCGAACGCGATCGCCCCGGTGCTCGTGGGCACCGGCGCCGCGGCGTCGCTCGGCGGCGCGGTGTGGTGGAAGGCAGTACTGGCACTGGTGGTCTCTCTCGCGTTGATCGTGGGCGTCAATTTCGCCAACGACTACTCGGACGGGATCCGCGGCACCGACGACGAGCGGGTGGGGCCGCTGCGGCTCGTCGGGTCCAAGCTGGTGAAACCGTCGGCGGTGAAGGCTGCGGCCATCGCCTGCTTCGCTGTCGCCGCGGTGGCCGGTCTGGTCCTCGCCGTCACCACCGCGTGGTGGCTCGTGCTGATCGGCGCCCTGTGCATCGTGGGCGCCTGGTTCTACACCGGCGGCAAGAAGCCGTACGGGTACAGCGGCTTCGGCGAGGTCGCCGTCTTCGTGTTCTTCGGTCTCGTCGCCGTGCTGGGCACCCAGTACGTGCAGGCCGAGACGGTGGACTGGGCCGGTCTCGTGTCCGCGATCGCCGTCGGTTCGTTCTCGAGCGCGGTTCTCGTCGCCAACAATCTGCGGGACATTCCCACCGACACCGAGTCCGGCAAGCGCACGCTCGCCGTCCGGCTCGGCGACTCGCGCACCCGCATCCTGCATCTCGTCACGCTGACGGTCCCGTTCGTCGTGACCCTCGTCCTGGTGCTGCGCACCCCCTGGTCGCTCGTCGGACTGCTCGCGCTGCCTCTCGCGGTCCGGGCGAACGCGCCGGTCCGCTCCGGTGGCCTGGGCCTCGCACTGATTCCGGCGCTTCGGGATTCGGGGCTGGCGATGCTGATCTGGGGCGCCGCCACCGCCGTGGCCCTCTCGGTCGCCTGAGCGGCCGCCGGGTCAGTCGCCGTCCGGGAGGACGATGCCGAGGATGAAGTTGACGATCGAGATGATCAGGCCTCCCCACACGGCGGTCCAGAAACCGTCGACCGTCAGGCCGTAATCGGTCTGGGAGCTCAACCACGCGGTGAGCAGCAGCATCAGGGCATTGATCACCAGGGTGAACAGGCCGAGCGTCAGGATCAGCAACGGCAGCGACAGCAGCTTCACCAGTGGTTTGACGAAGATGTTGACGACGGTGAACACCGCCGCGATGCCGAGCAGCACCACGATGTCCCATCCGGTTCCGTTGCCCGAACTGGAGATGTCGATGCCCGACACCCAGGCTGCCGCCAGCCAGATCGCGAACGCGTTGATGACGAGGCGTACCAAGAAGGTCATGGGTGCATGCTGGCACATCGTTCGGACAAACGGGAACCGGATAACCCGGGACCGGGATGGTCAGGCGGCGCGGTCGTCGAGTGCCGCGTGCACGCGACGGCGGAGTTCGCCGACACCGACCTGGACCTCGAGAATCTCCCGTGTCGTGCCGTCGGCCACTCGCAGCACTCCGAGGAAGATGTGCTCGGCGCCGATGTGATCGTCCTTGCGCGCCAGCGCCTCCCGCAGCGACAGTTCGATCGCCTTCTTCGCGTCGCGGGTGAACCCGATGTGCCCCGACTTCCGGCCGAACCACCCGCGCTTCTCCGATGGCTCTTCGGGATCGAGGACGCCCTTGCCGAAGTTCTGCTCGAGGCTCTGCCGCACGGCGTCGAGGTCGATCCCGATCGATTCGAGCGCTTCCGCGTCGGCGTCGCTCAAGGCCGTGCCGCGGGTCGCGACGGTCGATCGCGACTTCTCCTCCTCGATTCCGGCGTCGGCGAGGATGCCGTGGACGGGTTCGGTTTTCACGGACAGCAGCGCGAGTACGAGGTGTTCGGGCCCGATCTGGGGCGACTGCAGTGCGCGCGCTTCTTGTTGCGCGCCGATCACCATGGCCCGGGCGTCCGTCGAGAATCGTTCGAACATGCGCCGTTACCTCCCTCTCCGATTGTGCTTCTGATGGACGGCTTGCCTGCTCACCTCGAGGGAATCGGCGATCGCCTGCCAGGACCAGCCCTGGGCGCGGGCGTTGGCGACCTGGATGGCCTCGAGCCGTTCGAGGAGACGCCGCAGCGCACGCACGGCCCGCAACCCCTCGGCGGGGTCGGGGCTGCCCGCCGCTGCGGCGAGCGTGGTTGCTTCGGTCATGCATGTCAATTTAGGTTGACACCGACCGGGTGTCAACCCTCCTTGACAGATCTCGAGGCGGCCGTCAGTACGCGGCGACCGCCCCGTCGACGGCGATCTGCAGTTCCTTCTGCACGACGTGGGCGATGTCCATCGGCTTCGCCGGGAGGTCGAACAGTGGTTCCCCGACGAAGACGCTGGCCGACTTCACGTTCTCGGGGTCGGGCCCGTGGGCGTCCGGCCCGTAACTGATACCGATGGACAACAGCACGGGTGAGACTCCGCACTCCGCCGCACGTTTCGCGATGTGACCGATGCCGCTGTTGATGTGCTGCAGGCGGGTGGGGTCGTCCTCGTTGCACGTGCCCTCGGGGAAGATCGCCAGGTTGTCACCGCGACAGAGCCGTTCGGCGGAGATATCCATCATGAGGCGGCCCGCGTCGGCGACCGCCCGGAGACCGTAGTTCTTGCTGCGGAACACCGGGATGCCGCCCATCATGTCGACCTTCTTGTGCAGGTCGGGGTCGACGAACAATTCGTCCTTGGCGAGCACCCGGGTGCGTCCGATCGCGCGGCGCAGCGGCGTGTTCCAGGCCGTGGCCGCAAGTGTGTACTGATCGCTGTGGGTGATGTGATTGGCGGCGACGATCAGCACCCTGCCGGACTTCACGAGCCCCGCCAGCTGCGCCTTCGCGTCGTCCGCGTACACGACCCGCGGCCGGTATTTCGCGTACAGCGACGCGTACGCCAGCTTGGCGAGCATCCGATTCTGCTGATGGTCGCGGTAGTACGCGTACACCGCTTCGTAGTTCTCGAGGGTTACCTCGGGCTTGTCCATGCTCGTCCCCGCTCCGTCGTCCTATCGCCAGGCTACCAACCTACGGTTGCGTAGCCTACGGTGTAGTAAGTTTTGGGAAAGTGCAGGGAAACTGTGCGAACAGCACGATTTCGGGTACAAAAGACCTGTGATCCGCCCGGCCATTTCCACCGACCTGCCCGCCCTGCAAGACATCGAAATCGCGGCGGGTGCGCCGTTTCGTGACATCGGAATGGACACCGTCGCCGACGATCCCCCGTTCACACTCGACGAGTTGACCGAATACCTCCAGCTGGAATGCATTTGGGTCGCGGTCGACGCAGACGATGCCCCGGTCGCATACGCACTCGTCGCCGTGGTCGACGGGGCCGCCCACATCGAGCAGGTGTCGGTCCACCCCGGCCACGCCCGTCAGGGGCTCGGCGCCCTTCTTCTCGACGAGATCTCGTCGTGGGCAGCAGTCCGCGGGCTGCCCGCCCTCACCCTCACCACATTCGTCGACGTCCCGTGGAACGCCCCCTACTACGAGCGGCTGGGTTTCCGCCCCCTGCCGGAGGACGCCCTGACCCCGGGCCTGTCACGCATCCGCGCCGACGAGGCCCGGCACGGCCTCGCTGCGTGGCCGCGGGTCACGATGTCCCGCCCGGTGACGGCGCCGGTGCGTACTGCCGCGACCGCGCCTCAGCCGGGCTGACCGGGCCACTCCCCGGTCGCCGCGAAGCGGTCGAGCACCGCGGCCGGACCGGTGAGGTCGATACCCTCCCCGGCCACCCAGTCGTCGTCGAAGTAGGTGTCCGCGTAGCGTTCGCCGCCGTCGCACAGGATCGTGACCACACTGCCGGACCGTCCGGCCGCGAGCATCTCCGCGACGACGGTGAACGCACCCCACAGGTTCGTGCCCGTGGAACCGCCGACCCGGCGACCCAGCACCGAACTGGCGTGCCGAGCCGTCGCGATGGACGCGGCGTCGGGCACCCGCATCATCCGGTCGATGACCTGCCCGACGAACGACGGCTCCACCCGCGGCCTACCGATGCCCTCGATGCGCGAGGGCATCCCCGTCGCGTAGTCACAGGAGTTGGTGTCGTAGCCGCCGAAGAACGCCGAGTTCTCCGGATCCACCACGAGCAGACGGGTCGCGTGCCTGCGGTAGCGGATGTACCGGCCCAGCGTCGCGCTGGTGCCGCCGGTGCCGGCGCTCATGACGAGCCACTCCGGCACCGGGTGCTCTTCACGAATCATCTGGTGGTAGATCGACTCGGCGATGTTGTTGTTGCCCCGCCAGTCGGTGGCCCGCTCCGCGTGCGTGAACTGGTCCATGAAGTGACCGCCTGTCTCCGCGGCGAGCCGTCGGGCCTCGCTGTAGATCTCCGGCGGCCGGTCGATGAAGTGGCAGCGACCGCCCTGCGCCTCGATGAGGGCGATCTTCGCGCCGCTCGTGCTGCGCGGCATGACGGCCACGAAGTCGAGGCCGAGCATCTTCGCGAAGTACGCCTCGCTGACGGCGGTGGACCCCGAGGACGCCTCGATGA
The DNA here is from genome assembly GCF_001583455.1 of Rhodococcus sp. LB1. Lineage (NCBI taxonomy): Bacteria > Bacillati > Actinomycetota > Actinomycetes > Mycobacteriales > Nocardiaceae > Rhodococcus > Rhodococcus sp. LB1. Next base: position 73,757 of record NZ_LTCZ01000013.1, read on the forward strand.
CCGTCGTCCCCTCGGTGATCCATCCGTTGCAGATCGCGTAGAGGAACAGCGACCGGGCCAGCCGATGCTTGAGGCTGCCCGTGATGTGGGTCGACTCGTCCTTCAGGTAGAGCTGCACACCCCATTCGACGGGTAATGGGTACCGCAGCAGGTGCGTGTCGGCGCTGCGCTGCGCGTCGGCGTCGATGAGGCGGACGGCGTTGTCCACCCAGTCACGCGGAAGGCTCCGGTCGATGACGACGCAGTCACCGTCCGTCACCGGGACGTGCCCTCACCGCGGAGCCTGGCACGCAGGTCGGCCTGGTCGGCGCGACGCTGCGCGTCGAACGCGGCGATCCCTTCGTTGACCCGCCGGCGGAGTTTCGCGAACAGCAGCAGGGACAGCGGGAGTGCGATGAGGACCGCGAAGATGGCGGCGACGAGCAGCGGCACGGCGACTCCGACGAGTGCGGCCACCCCGAGGATGATGGCGCCGATGACGACGACCAGCAGCAGCCGGGCGATCGAATAGATCGCGACGTCGCGCGCCAGCTGCCCCTTGGTCACCCGCCCGTCCTGCTTCGCCGGTGCGCTCGAATCGGCTGCGACGGGGCGCTCGACCTGGTCTTCTGGCTTCTCGGATGACTCACTCACGCTCCCAGGTTACCCATCGCCGAGTCCGCCCCTCACACGTCCGACTTATCCGATTTGTCTATTACCTCCCCTTTACCAACATTAGATCGTTCGAGTACCCGGGGTGCCAGATGTCACGATGACCGAGATCAGTCGCAACAGCGGCCGGCTTCAGCACAGACCAGTCGAAAGCAGTGGAGGACCGTCGATGAGCGCACCCACCTACAACGGACCCGGATTCAGCGGATCCAACGAAGCCCTCATGACCCCGGGCCAGGTGGCTGCCCTGTTCCATGTCGACCCGAAGACCGTGACGCGATGGGCGCACGCGGGCCGGCTCGGATCGCTGCGCACCCCCGGCGGGCACCGCCGCTTCCGCGAGGCCGAGGTCATGCAGCTGCTCCGCTCCCTCACCACGGAGGCCGGCCGACCCTGAGACCGACATTCACCGCACTACCCGGACGCCCTGCGACCGGTAGGTGCCCTCTGCCGCCGACGCGGCTACGCTCAGGGATACCGGCTACCCTCGAGCGGTGTAAGGAGGTGCGCGGTGATCTATCTGTTGGCACTCATCGGGCTCGTGACAGTGGCGGTCCTGCTCTGGAAGGCGTTCGGCCCGAACACCAGGCCCGTGCTCAGCAATCGGGTGCAGGGACCCGACGACGATCCGGATTTCCTCTGGAAGGTCGATCGGGAGACCCGTCGGAAGAAGTCCGACGAACCCGACGCCGGTCCGGCGGACCCCGCCGGGTGAGCCGAAGCCGGGGTGCCGGTCGATCCGGCACCCGCGGTCTCATTGCCTCAGCGACGATCCTGTAGCGCGAAACTGGACGCCGGGAAGTCCGACGCCACCGCGGCGGCCAGTTCGAGGAGAGCGTTGCGCGTCTTGAGACGCAGCCGCTCGAGTTCGATCTCGGCGCCCTCTTCGAGGTGCGGATCGAACGGAATCAGCCGGACCAGGCGGCACCGCTGCTCGAAGTGCTCGACGACCTTCGGCAGATCCACCTTGCCCGACCGCGGGCGGACCGCGTTGACGACGGCCACCGACCGGGACACCAGTTCGCGGTATCCGTGGGCGTCGAGCCAGTCGAGGGTCGCGGAGGCGCTGCGGGCGCCGTCGACGGACCCCGAGCTGACCACCACGAGCGCGTCGGCCTCTTCGAGGATGGTCTGCATGGCGGAATGCATCAGTCCGGTGCCGCAGTCGGTGAGGACGATGCTGTAGAACTTCTCGAGCATCGTGACGGTCCGCGAGTAGTCGTCCGCGCTGAACGCCTCCGACACTGCCGGGTCGCTGTCGGACGCGAGCACCTCGAGCCGGTGCCGGCTCTGCGACGTGTAACTGCGGACGTCGCTGTACTTTTCGATGCTCTGCTCGTCGCGCAGCAGGTTGCGCACCGTGGCCGGGGTCTCGAGGGGAATCTTCTGACTGAGCGTGCCCCGGTCGGGGTTGGCGTCGACGGCGATGACGCGGTCGCCGCGCAGTGACGCGAACGTGGAGCCGAGGGTCGCGGTGGTGGTGGTCTTGCCCACTCCGCCCTTGAGGCTCAGCAGCGCGATCTTGTAGCAACCCTGCAGCGGCTGGTTGACCTGCTTGGTCAGCTCGATCCGACGCTGTTCCTTCGCGCTGTTGCCGACGTTGATGTAGCGGCCGGACAGTTGATACAGCGCCTTGCGCCACCCCGTGGTGGGGGCCGGCTTGACCTGCTTGAGGAGCAGCGACGTCGACAGGTCACGCGCCGACACCGCGTACTGCTGATCGGCATTCGTGTTGTGCGGGCGGGGTTGCTGGGGTGCGTGCTGGACCGGCGCCTGCTGCGGCGGCGTGAACGCTCCCTGCACGGGAGTCTGCTGCGGGGCCGGGGCCTGTCGCGGGACGGGAGCGGCGGCCGGGGCCTGGGTCTGCGGCCGCGCGGGTGCGGCGGAGGGGGCCTGGACACCGGGCTGCGCGAACGGGTTGGGACCCTGCGGCTGAACGTACGGGGCCTGCCGCGCGGCGTTCCACGCGGCGGTCGATGCGTGGTCGTCCCCGGGCGGATTCGATGCAGGCCGTACCGGCTCCCACATGCCGGCGTTGTTTTCGGACATGGCTGAACATCCCCCTCGTGAAGTCTCCATCGTCCCCACCGAATCACACCGGTCGGAGACGTCGCGGCGGAAGGATATCAGTCGGTGACTACCGTCAGTTGAGGCCCGCGTACGAGTGCAATCCCGACACCACCATGTTGATGATGAACAGGTTGAACAGCATCGCGACGAAGCCCGCCACGTTGATCCATGCGGCCTTGGTGTCGCGCCATCCCGACGTCGCACGGGCGTGGAGATAGGCGGCGTAGATCACCCAGGCGATGAACGACACCGTCTCCTTGGGGTCCCAGCCCCAGAATCGGCCCCAGGCGGCCTCGGCCCAGATGGCGCCGAGGATGACGCCCGCGCCGAACAGCGGGAACCCGATGATGGTGGTCTTGTACGCCAGCCGGTCCAGGGTCTGCGCGTCGGGCAGTCGCTCCGCGATCCGCGCGAACACGCCCGTTCCCTCCTCGCCGCGCGGGTACCGCATGCGCAGCAGGAACAGCAGGCTCGCGATGCCCGACACCAGGAACACACCGGAACCGACGCTCACGATGGTGACGTGGATGGGCAGCCAGTACGACCGCAGTGCGGGCACCACGGGTGCCGCGTCCGCGTACAGCACGGTGGCGGCGAGGAACATCAGGATCAGGACGGGGACGAGCAGGAACACCCACATCGACCGGTACGCCGGCTTCGACAGGAGCGCGAGACCGACGACGAGTGCCGCTGCGCAGGCCATCGTGACGAACTCGTACATGTTGCCGAGCGGGAACCGCTCGGTCGCGAATCCGCGCAGCACGATCGACGCGAAGATCAGCACCGTGCCGACGACGAGCACGGCCGCGCCCATGCCGCCGAAGCGCTCGGACATCGGCTTCTTCGGCTGCTCGACCAGTCGACCGGGCACCGAGGGCGCATCGGCCGCGCGGACGCCGGAGCCTGCCGACACGAGTTCCCGGTCCTGCACGGCCTGCGCCCGGGTGGACGCGTACTGCACGATGAGCAGCACGAGTGCCAGCACCAGCACGGTGAAGGCTGATCGGAAGGCCCAGTCGCTGTACTGCGCCAGTGTCTCGTTGGTCGTCATCGTTGGCTCTCCTGCGCGTCAGGCTTCGTGTCGTCCGTGAGCAGACGGGTGCAGAGTCGGCCGAACTCGTCGCCCCAGCCGGCCTGATCGGTCCGGGCGAGTCCACCAAGCTCTACTACAGTACGTCGTGGGTCAATATCGGAAGCGTCCGCGGGGTAGATGCGGGCCCACACGCGGCGACGCTTGACCAGCAGCGAGACGAGCAGTCCGGCCATCATCGTCAGCGCCGACACCAGCACCCACTGCTGCGCCGGGTCGTGCGACACCTGCAGGTTCACGAAGTCCACGGCACCGTCGAACCGCACCTGGGTGCCGTCGGCCAGCGTCGAACTCTCCCCCGGTTTCAGATTCACCCGGTCCTGCTTCACGAGACGGCCCTGGTTGATCAATTCGGTGTTGAGTGAGAACAGCGACTGCGGATTGCCCGTGTCGAGGCCGGTGTCGCCCTTGTAGATGTCGATGGCGACGGCCGGGTCGTTCATGGCCGGGTAGCTCGACGCCAGCAGATTGCCGTGCAACAGCGCGGTCGGGGCGAACAGTCCCTCGATCGCGATCTGATTCTTCCGGCGCTCGTCGGTGTCGGTGTACATGCCGCCGGGCGGATCGAACCGCATCGCACCGCTGCTGAGGAACGTCGTCGCGTCGTCGGGACGCCACTGCAGCGTCTCGGTGCGGGTTTCCCCGTTCGGGAACGTGACGGTGAACGTCGGCGCGTACCCGTGCCCCTGCAGGTAGACGCGGTCGCCCTCGACGCGCAGCGGGTGGTTGACCTGCAACTGTCCGTCCCGCCACGTGTTCGTCTCGAGGTCGTCGCCGGCCTGGTAGGCGATGTTGGATGTGAACATCTCGGCCTGACCACTGTCGAGGTAGTCGGCCGCGAAGTCCTTGACCTTGACGCACAGCGGCGTCATGCCGGTGCCGTCCTGCGTGTTGCCCGCCTTGAACGAGTCGAAGACCGCGGGCGACGTGGTGCAGAAGCCGGGACCGTTGTTGGCGACCACGATGACGTTGCCCTCGTAGCCGAACAGCTTGCCGACGGCGATCGCGACGAGCAGCGCCACGAGCGACAGGTGGAAGACCAGGTTGCCGAGCTCGCGGAAGTAGCCCTTCTCCGCGGAGATGGTGATCTCGCCGTCGTGCGCGGCGCGCTCCCCGCCCGCGCGGGTCTCGACCCGCCACCCCTTCAGGTGGGTGCGGATGCGGGCGGCGAGTTCCTCCGGCGTCTCGTCGACGCGGTCCTCGTGGTGGTGCGGCAGTCGCGAGAGGTTCCGCGGGGCAGGCACCGGACGGGTGCGCAGCGCCTTGGCGTGGTCGACACAACGCGGCAGGATGCAGCCGACGAGGGAGATGAAGAGCAGGACGTAGATCGCGGTGAACCAGAAGCTGCCGAACACGTCGAACAGCTCGAGCTTGTCCATCCACGGACCGAGGGTCGGCCGGTTCGAGATGTATTCGTCGACCTTGCCCGCGTTGAGGCTGCGCTGCGGGAGCAGCGCGCCGGGAATGGCCGCGAGGGCCAGCAGGAACAGCAGCACCAGCGCCGTACGCATGGACGTGAGGCCACGCCAGGTGTTGCGGACGACCGCGAACGCGCGGCCCGGCAGCGATTGACGGGGCACCGGTGCGGCTTCCGGGGCCTCGGGGGTCTGGGTGTCGCTCATATCGGCAGGGTCACTTCCGAGATAAAGGCGTCGCGAACCCAGCCGACGAACTGGTCCCACGCGCCGGTGACGAGGGCGACGCCCACGGCCACCAGCATGATTCCGCCGAAGATTTGAATGGTGCGCGCGTTGCGGCGCAGCCAGCCGACACCGCGCAGCGCCCGGGACGAACCGAGCGCCAGGATCACGAACGGCAACCCGAGGCCGAGGCAGTACGCGACGATCAGGGCCACTCCGCGGGCGGCGGTGGCACCGTCGGTGCCTGCGGCCAGTGAGATGACACCCGCCAGGGTGGGGCCGAGGCACGGGGTCCAGCCCAGCGCGAACACGGCACCGAGCAGCGGGGCCCCGGCCAGGCTGGAGATGCGGCGCGGCTCGAGCCTCGTGTCGCGCTGCAGGGCCGGGATCAGGCCGATGAACACCAGGCCCATGGCGATGGTCACCACCCCGCCGACCCGCATCAGGATGTCGCGGTTGATCGCGAGCGCCGAGATGGCGCCGAACACGGACGCGGTGGCCAGCACGAACACCACGGTGAAACCGGCGACGAACAGGGCGGCGGCGCCCGCGACCCGCAGCCGACCGTCGGCGACCGTCTTCGTGCGGGTGGCCGCCTCCTCCGCGGTGACGGCCGGGGCGTCCGCGCCGACCACACCCGCGAGGTAGGACAGGTATCCGGGAACGAGGGGCACGACGCACGGCGACGCGAACGACACCAGACCGGCGAGGACGCACGCGCCGAGCGCGAGCAGCAGCGGTCCGGATGCCGCGGTGGACTGGAAGGCGTCGCCGACGCCACCGGCGAGAAGGGTGGTGCTGGTGCTCACGATTCCTGCGCCACCCGTTCGACCACCGGCTTCAGGTCCTCGGCGAGCAGTTCCTTCAGGAACACCGCGGCCACGCGGTGGTCCCGGTCGAGCACGATCGTGGTGGGGATGACGCTCGTGGGGTAGTTCTGCCCCAGCGCGATCATCGTCCGCATGGCGGGGTCGTAGATCGACGGATACGACACCTTGTTGTCGATCACGAAGTCCTGCGCCTTGTCCTGCTGGTTGTCCCGCACGTTGATCCCGAGGAACGACACTCCCTGATCCTTGGTCTCCTCGTACACCTGCTCGAGGTCGTTGGCCTCACCCCGGCACGGGCCGCACCACTGCCCCCACACGTTGAGGACCACGACCTGCCCCTCGAAATCGTCGAGCGAGGTGGTCTTGCCCTCGGTCATCAGATCGGGTCCGGACACCGTGCCGATGGTGCCGCGGTCGGCAGGCGGGTCGTAGAAGATCTCCGTCTGCCCGCCCGGCGACACGAAGTCGAACGTGCCGCCCTGGGCCACGGCGTCGTCGCCGGACGCACACGCCGACAGCGACACCGCGGCCGTACAGATCACCGCGAGAAGCCCGGCGAAGCGCCCCCGACTCATGCCCCGGTCACCCTCGGATCCGACGCGCCCGCGGGCTCCGAGTACACGATGTCGATGAGGGTGTCGCCCTCGTAGACGAGGGAGGTCAGCGACGCGAGACCGCACTGACGGTGCCGGGGGTCGTGCCACAGCCGCTCCCCCTGCAGGAATCGGCGGAGGGTCCAGACGGGGAGCTGGTGGCTGACGACGACGGCCTCGTGGCCCACCGCCGACACGCGGGCGCTGTTGACGGCGGCCAGCATGCGGTGCGCGATCTGCAGGTACGGCTCGCCCCACGACGGTGTGAACGGGTCGCGCAGTTTCCACCAGTGCCGGGGACGGGACAGCGCGCCGTCGCCGACGGACACCTTGAGGCCCTCGAATTCGTTGCCTGCCTCGATGAGGTTCTCGTCGGTCGCGATCTCGACGCCGTGCGCGTCGGCGATCGGAACCGCCGTCTCCTGCGCCCGCTGCAGCGGCGAGGACACCACGTGCGTGATGTCGTGCTTGGCCAGCACCGACGCCACCGCGCGGGCCTGCGCCTCACCCGTCACCGACAGCCGGAACCCGGGGAGCCTGCCGTAGAGGATTCCTCGCGGGTTGTGCACCTCGCCGTGCCGGAGCACGTGCACGATGGTGCGGGTCTGTGTGTGGTCGGGATGATCGGCTTCGGTCACGTTGCGGTTCCTCGGGTCGGGACGGGAGGGCGGGTGGGTGTCGGCGGCAAGGCTGCCGGCCGCGAGGGG
>NZ_LTCZ01000014.1:0-59494 GCF_001583455.1 Rhodococcus sp. LB1
TCGCCGAACGCGGCTGGTGATCCCCGCGATCGATCTGTGATCGATCGCGGCGCTCCCGGCGCCGCACTGTTTCCATTCGCACCGCACGAGGCCCCGACACGGGACTCGTGCGGTGCGGTGCGCCGGTGCCCAGGACCCGTGTGAGAGTGTCAGCGGACGAGCATCGGAAGGGGCCGTGGATGGCGACGATCGAAGAGATCCTGGAAGTGGAACGCCTCGAGGAGAACATCTTCCGAGGCATAGCGACCGAAACCATGCTTCCCCGGACGTTCGGTGGGCAGGTGGCCGGTCAGGCGCTGGTGGCAGCGGTCCGCACCGTCGACCCGCGCTTCATGGTGCATTCGCTGCACGGATACTTCCTCCGACCCGGAAACCCCACGATGCCGATCGTGTACCTCGTCGACCGCATCCGGGACGGTAGGTCGTTCGTCACCCGGCGGGTCAGCGCCGTCCAGGACGGTCAGGCGATCTTCACGATGTCGGCGTCGTTCCAGGTCGAGGACGAGGGCATCGAGCACCAGGACGAGATGCCCGTGGTCCCACCGCCCGATGCGCTGCCGTTCGCCAGTGACTCCGACGACCCGGAGATCGCCTGGCTCGCCCAGGAGTGGTCCGACTGGGACATCCGGATGGTCGGACACGGCGAGGTCGACCGCCGGCGCGGTGCGGCCGCTCAGCAACAGGCGTGGTTCCGGTCCCGCAAGACGCTGCCCGACGACCCGGTCTTCCACGTCTGCGCACTGGCCTACATGAGCGACATGACGCTGATCGGTTCCGCCATGACCCCGCACCCCGGTGTCGAGATCAACGGTGCCTCACTCGATCACGCGCTGTGGTTCCTGCGGCCGTTCCGGGCCGACGAGTGGCTGCTGTACGACCAGACGTCACCGTCCGCCGGTTTCGGTCGGGCGCTTGCGCAGGGCCGGATCTTCGACCGGAAGGGCAATCTGGTCGCTGCCGTCGTGCAGGAAGGGCTGACCCGGTTCCTGCGCACGACGTGAGCGGGCTCAGCGGCCCGCCCGAACGGCGGGCCTCGGCGGATGGTCGTACCGCACCAGCAGGTCGGGTTCGACCGTGACGTCGGCAGCGCGGCGCAGCAGAGCGGGGACGGTCCATCGTTGATCGGCCGGGGTTCGGCGGAGCAGGGCTCCCTCGCCCAGATGGAGTTGCACGGTGACGTCGAAGTCGAGGTCCCGGCCGAGCAGCATCGGGCCGGCGACGAGAAGCACCTGACCGTCGGCCGCGGGGACGCGGGCGCAGCGGGCGGAGCGATCCTCGGCCTCGTCCCACAGGCGCGGCAACCACCGGCGGTCGGCGCGGACCGATCGCACCACCTCGCGGTTCAGGGCGTCGTAGTCGAACCAGAGGGTGCGGTAGCTGAGTTCGTCGTCGCGTCCGTGCTCGAACCGCAGGGAGGCGGGCCGGACGTAGTCGTGGAGGGACACGACGTCACACGGGCGGCCCTGCTCCCGCAGTGACGCGCACACCGCGTCCGCGAGGGGCAGGGGCTGCGCGCCGTCGGGAGCGTCGATCGCGACGACGGCGGTGCCCTGAACGGCGAGGCAGCGTTCGGTGACGAGGGCGACGAGACCGTCCGGGCTCGTCGGTGTGAACATCGTCATGGCACCCATGGTGCCTCGAGCCCGAACCGGGCGGATAACCTTGACCAGGCACAGAAGGAGGGCCCATGGCGAGCATCGAGGACGTTCTCGAACTCGAAGCGCTGGAGAAGGACATCTTCCGCGGCGCGGTTCATCCGTCTGTTCTGAAGAGAACGTTCGGCGGGCAGGTCGCGGGTCAATCGCTGGTGTCCGCGGTCCGCACCGTCGACGAGGTATTCAAGGTCCACTCCCTGCACGGGTACTTCCTGCGTCCCGGAAATCCGCTGAAACCCACCGTGTACCTGGTCGACCGGATCCGGGACGGCAGATCCTTCTGTACGCGGCGCGTCACCGGGATCCAGGACGGCAAGGCGATCTTCACCATGTCGGCGTCGTTCCACAGCGAGGACGAGGGCATCGAGCATCAGGACACGATGCCGACCGTCCCCGCGCCCGAGGAACTGGTCGACGCACAGACCCTCGAGGAGTTCGCCGCCACCGATCTCTACCGGGAGTGGAAGGAATGGGACGTCCGCATCGTTCCGGCCGACTCCACCGGGAAGACTCCCGGAGTCGCCGCGCAGCAACGGGTGTGGATGCGGTACCGCAGCAAGCTGCCGGACGATCAGGTCTTCCACATCTGCACCCTCGCCTACCTCAGTGACATGACCCTCCTCGGTGCGTCGAAGGTCCCGCACCCGGGAGTGGTCACGCAGACGGCGTCGCTCGATCACGCCATGTGGTTCATGCGTCCGTTCCGTGCCGACGAGTGGCTGCTCTACGACCAGACCTCACCCTCCGCCGGCTTCGGCCGCGCCCTCACCCAGGGCCGCATGTTCGACCGGAACGGCACCATGGTCGCCGCCGTCGTCCAGGAGGGGTTGACCCGCATCCAGCGCGATCAGGACAAGCGCGACATCGAGACAGGAAACATGGCATGACCCGTCCCCTCGTCGGAGTACTCGCCCTGCAGGGCGACGTCCGTGAACACCTTGCTGCACTGAACGATTCGGGTGCCGACGCCGTCGGTATCCGGCGCCCGGAGGAGCTCGAGAAGATCGACGGCCTCGTCATTCCGGGCGGCGAGTCGACGACGATGAGCAAGCTGCTGCAGATCTTCGAACTGCTCGAACCGCTGAAGGCGCGCCTGCACGACGGGTTGCCCGCCTACGGGTCCTGCGCCGGGATGATCCTCCTCGCGAGCGAGATCCTCGACACGAGGCCCGACGCGCAGCACCTCGGTGCGATCGACATGACGGTGCGCCGCAACGCCTTCGGTCGTCAGGTCGACTCCTTCGAGTCCGACCTCGAATTCGAGGGCATCGTCGGCGACCCGATGCGGGCCGTGTTCATCCGGGCACCGTGGGTGGAGCGCGTCGGCGACGACGTGCAGGTTCTCGCCCGCGTGCCCGAGTCGGGTGGCGCGGCCGCCGGACGGATCGTGGCCGTCCGGCAGGGTTCCGTGGTGGCCACGTCGTTCCACCCGGAGGTGACGGGCGACCGGCGGGTGCACGAGTTGTTCGTCGACATCGTCCGCGGGGTCTAACTCGCCGGGCGGGGTGCGACGAGTGTGTTGAGGAGCGCCGCACCCTCCGCGGCGCCGTCGACGGTGACCGCGAACGGGCGGCCGCCGGAGCGGGTCACCACGATGCCCTCGCCGGCGCGGATCACGACCGCGGTCCCGCGCGGCGTGAACCGGTAGCCCCAGCCGCCCCACTCTGCGGGGCGGATGTCGGCGACCCGGGCCTCGGCGATGGAGTCGAGCGGGATCTTCCGCCAGCGGACGTTCCACGACGAGAGGGTCAGTCCCGTGCGGTCGATCTGCACGGTCACCGAGGCGAAGCCGCCGCCGGCGATCGCCAGGACGAGGAACAGGACGGCGAGCCAGAGCGCTCCCACCAGCGCGGAGACGACGGCGGCCACGGCCATGGCGAGAGCGAGCACGCCCGCCCACCTTCCGCGGGCATATCCGGTCCAGGCTGCCCGCTCGCCGGGCGCCAGGGGGACGGGCAGCGTCGGCGCTGCACCGTTCTCTGCGGAGTGCGACGTCCGGGGGAGCAGGGCGAACGTGGCGACGGCCCACACGATTCCCAAGAGGGGAACGATGATCCACCAGCCCAGCGTCGCCGCTTCGGGTGAGCCGGCCTCGATCGTGGCAGCGACGCTGACGATCCAGGCCGTGGCCACAGTCCACCCGATGAGAACGGTGGCGGGAAGCCAGAGCGCGGCGTCGGTGCGGGCCCGCACCGCCACGACGCCGGCGATCGCGGTGGCGGCCGCGCAGACGGCGGCGGCGATCCAGAAGTAGGTGGTCGTGTCGCTGAATCGGTCGGGTTCGGTGCCGGACCAGTGGCTGGCCACCGTCGGCGGCAGTTCACCGCTCCAGGCGAGTCTCGCGATCACGAGCGCGAGGAGCGGCACAGCCGAGGTCGCGGCGAGGAGGCGCGTTCGGGAGGTCGTCATTGTCTGGTGGTCTCCTTGATCACGTCGAGCATCTGTTCGGTGTCGAGTCCGAGGCGTCGTGCCTCGGACACGAAAGTGCGTGCGGCTTCGGTCAATCGGGTGTGTACCGGGTCCGTGTCGGCGCGGACGACCGCGCCCCGGCCCCGGCGGAGGTCGATCAGGCCCTCGTCGCGCAACGCGGCGTACGCGCGCAGCACGGTGTGGAGGTTGACGTCGATGGACTCGGCCAGCGCCCGGGCGGAGGGGAGCCGATCGCCCGCGCCGATCTCGCCGCGCAGGAACGCGCCGCGCACATTGGCCGCGATCTGCTCACCCAGTGGGGTGGTGGAGCTGTGGTCGACCCGCATCAACATGTTTGCATTCTATGCAAACAATGCCGACTTATGCGAGTTGTTACCCCGGGAACGCGCAGGGGCGGCCGGGCTGCGGGTAACATCGTCAAAGCTGAAACCGCGCATTCGGCGTGCCAAAGGCAGCAGGAAAGGGGCTTGAATCGCATGAGCGGCCACTCCAAATGGGCCACCACCAAGCACAAGAAGGCTGTGATCGATGCCAGGCGTGGCAAAGCCTTCGCGAAGCTGATCAAGAACATCGAGGTGGCGGCCCGTACCGGCGGTGGCGATCCTGCGGGAAATCCCACCCTGTACGACGCCATCCAGAAGGCCAAGAAGACGTCGGTCCCCAACGACAACATCGAGCGCGCCCGCAAGCGCGGCGCCGGTGAAGAAGCGGGCGGCGCCGACTGGCAGACCATCATGTACGAGGGCTACGGACCCAACGGTGTCGCCGTCCTCATCGAGTGTCTGACGGACAACCGCAACCGTGCGGCCGGCGAGGTACGTACCGCGATGACCCGCAACGGCGGCAACATGGCCGACCCGGGTTCCGTGTCCTACCTGTTCACGCGCAAGGGCGTCGTCACCCTGGAGAAGGGTGACCAGACCGAGGACGACGTGCTGATGGCGGTCCTCGATGCGGGTGCCGAAGAGGTCACCGACCTCGGCGACACGTTCGAGATCGTGAGCGAGCCCACCGACCTCGTCGCCGTCCGCAGCGCATTGCAGGAGGCGGGTATCGACTACGACTCCGCCGAGGCAGACTTCCGCGCGTCCGTCGAGGTTCCGGTCGACGCCGACGGAGCCCGGAAGGTCTTCAAGCTCGTCGACGCGCTCGAGGAGTCCGACGACGTCCAGAACGTCTACACCAACGTCGACCTGTCCGACGAGGTGCTCGCGGAACTCGACGACTGATCGCACGACGCACGGGGCGGGGGAGCGGTGCTCGCCCGCCCCGTCCCGTCCTGCGTGTTGGTGCGCCGACTCGTCCGACCCCACGGCTAAGCTATCGAACAGCTGTTCGGCGTGGGAGAGGTGGCTTTGCGTGCGTGTGCTGGGTGTGGATCCCGGTCTGACCCGGTGCGGATTCGGAGTGGTGGACGGCGGCAGCGGCCGCACCGTCACCCCGATCGCCGTCGACGTGGTCCGGACCCCGGCAGACCTCGAGTTGGCGTCCAGGCTGTTGCGCATCTCCGAGGCGGCCGAATCGTGGATCGATCTGCACCGGCCCGAGGTCGTGGCGATCGAGCGGGTGTTTTCCCAGCACAACGTGCGCACCGCGATGGGCACCGCGCAGGCGGGTGGCGTCGTCGCCCTCGCCGCCGCGCGCCGCGGCATCCCCGTGTGTTTCCATACCCCCAGTGAGGTCAAGGCCGCAGTCACCGGGAGTGGCTCCGCCGACAAAGCTCAGGTGACGGCGATGGTGACGCGCATCCTCAAACTGGCGGCCGCACCCAAACCGGCCGACGCGGCGGACGCGCTGGCGCTGGCGATCTGCCATTGCTGGCGGGCGCCGATGATCGAACGCATGGCCCGCGCCGAAGCCGCCGCCGCCGAACAGAAACGTCGCTACCAGGCCCGACTGGCCGAAGTGAAGAAGGCAGGTACACGATGATCGCGTCCGTCCGCGGCGAGGTGCTCGAGATCGCCCTCGACCATGCGGTGATCGAATCCGCCGGAGTGGGATACCGCGTGAACGCGACGCCGGCCACCCTCGGCGCACTGCAGCGAGGAACCGAGGCCAGGCTGGTCACGGCGATGATCGTCCGCGAGGACTCGATGACGCTGTACGGGTTCCCCGACTCGGAGTCCAAGGAGTTGTTCGGGCTGCTCCAGACCGTGTCCGGAGTCGGCCCGCGCCTGGCGATGGCGACCCTGGCCGTGCTCGAACCCGACGCGTTGCGGGCGGCACTGGCCGAGGGCAACGTCACGGCGCTCACGCGGGTGCCGGGCATCGGCAAGCGCGGGGCGGAGCGGATGGTCGTCGAACTGCGCGACAAGGTCGACGCCGTCGCGTCCACGTCCGGGGCGGTGCCGCTCGGTGCGGGCGGCGGCGGATCGGTCCGTGACCAGATCGTCGAAGCCCTGGTCGGGCTCGGATTCCCGGCCAAGCAGGCGGAACAGGCCACCGACGCCGTCCTCGCCGAGGCGCCCGAGTCGACCACCTCGTCCGCGCTGCGCTCCGCCCTCTCCCTGCTCGGGAAGACCAGATGAATCCCGAACCCGGCGGCGACTACGACGAGGAGTCCCAGGTCTCGGCTGATCTCGTCGCCGGCGACGGCGACATCGAGGCCAGCCTGCGGCCGAAGAACCTCCACGACTTCATCGGGCAACCGCGGGTCCGGGAGCAGTTGCAACTCGTCCTGACCGGCGCCAAGATGCGCGGCGGCACCCCCGACCACATCCTCCTCTCGGGCCCGCCCGGGCTGGGGAAGACCAGCATGGCGATGATCATCGCGGCCGAACTGGGCTCCTCGCTGAGGCTGACGTCGGGTCCGGCGCTGGAACGGGCGGGCGATCTGGCCGCCATGCTGAGCAATCTCGTCGAGGGTGACGTGCTGTTCATCGACGAGATCCACCGCATCGCGCGGCCTGCCGAAGAGATGCTCTACCTCGCGATGGAGGACTTCCGGGTCGACGTCGTGGTCGGCAAAGGGCCCGGCGCCACCTCAATCCCCCTCGAGGTCGCGCCGTTCACCCTGGTCGGGGCCACCACGCGCTCCGGGGCACTCACCGGACCGCTGCGCGACCGGTTCGGCTTCACTGCCCACATGGACTTCTACGAACCCGCGGAGCTGCAGCAGATCCTCATGCGATCGGCGGGCATTCTCGGAGTGCAACTCGGCGAGGAGGCCGGCGCCGAGATCGCGAGCCGGTCCCGGGGCACGCCCCGCATCGCCAACCGCCTTCTCCGCCGCGTTCGCGACTACGCCGAGGTCCGGGCGGACGGCGTCGTCACCCGCGAGATCGCCCATGCGGCCCTCGCCGTCTACGACGTCGACCAACTGGGACTCGACCGTCTCGACCGGTCCGTTCTCAGTGCCCTCGTGCGCAGCTTCGGCGGCGGCCCGGTCGGGGTGTCCACCCTGGCCGTCGCGGTCGGTGAGGAGCCCGCCACCGTCGAGGAGGTGTGTGAGCCCTTCCTCGTCCGCGCCGGAATGATCGCCCGGACACCCCGCGGCCGTGTCGCCACGGCCGCCGCGTGGACGCAACTGGGCCTGATCCCGCCGCCCGACGCTGTGACCGGCGGAATCGAGGTCCGCGTCAACGAGCCGCAGGCCTCCCTGTTCGATCCGGAAGACCCCTGATCGACCCCCGGAGAAACGCCCGCCTCGTGCCGAGCGAACCGGTGTCCGGGCCGGTGATGGCACACTGGTGTATTGCATCGGTCCAACCGGGACCAGTGCTTCGGACCGTGCGACATACCTCGAGGTTGACTTACAGATGGATTTTCTCTTCCCGCTCCTGATTCTGGCGCTGCTCGTCCCCATGTTCCTGGGGATCCGCCGACAGAAGAAGGAGGCGGCCAAGGTGACCGCTCTGCAGGACTCGATCTCGGTCGGCGACCGCGTCCTCACGACTGCCGGTCTGCACGGCACCGTCGTCGCACTCGGCGACGAGACGATCGACCTCGAGATCGCTCCCGGCGTGGTCACCACGTGGTCGCGTCTCGTCGTCCGCGAGCAGATCGTCGACGCCCCGCTGCAGGGTGACGGTTCCCTCGATCACGAATCGATCGACGCCGAGGCCCCCGCCACGGACATCGTGCGCGAGGATCGTGAGAACGGCGGCGACAGCACGCCGCGGCTGAACAAGGATTGATCGACGCTTCCGCGGCGTAATTCCGCAGCCGTCGCGTCGCAGGCGCCCCGGGCGCGGCAACCGGGGCACAGCCCTGCGTCTGCCGGCCCGGTGCGCTGTGAACGTTCCCACCCGAACTGCACGTACTGAGGAGACATAGAGATCGTGGCACCTTCCACAGGATCGGTGCATCCCGTCCGCTACCTCACCGTTTTCGCGGTGCTCGTGGCGGTTCTGTATGCCCTGGTGTTCTTCACCGGCGACAAGTCCGCGACACCCAAGCTGGGCATCGACCTGCAAGGTGGGACCCGAGTCACCCTCACCGCACGCACCCCGGACGGCAGCAAGCCGACGCCGGACAGCCTGCGGCAGGCCCAGGAGATCATCGAGACCCGTGTGAACGGACTCGGCGTGTCCGGCTCCGAGGTCGTCATCGACGGCGACAACCTCGTCATCACCGTCCCCGGCGACGACAGCGCCCAGGCGCGTTCGCTCGGCCAGACGGCGCGGTTGTACGTCCGTCCCGTCCAGACGTCGCAGGCCGCGGCTCCTGCCGGCACACAGGCACCCGCCGCCGGTGACACGCCCGCGCAGACTCCCGCCGGAACCGAGACTCCCGCGCCCCAGAACCGGCCGTTCCCGGCTCAGGATCCGTCGACCTCTCCCGAGCCGGCTCCGACGGCGGAACCGGCGCCCGCCGACGCGTCCGGTACCGAGACCGCCGAGGCGGCCGACGAGATCGCGGCAGCGCGGGCCACGCGTCAGAGCACCGACCCGGCCGTGCAGCAGCAGGCCATGGCGACACTCGACTGCAGCGTGCCCGACCCGCTGCGCGGCAACGACGACCCGGCCCTGCCGCTCGTCGCGTGCTCCACCGACGGTCAGGCCGTGTACCTGCTCGAACCGGCGATCATCGACGGTCAGGAGATCGCCGACGCGACGTCCGGCTACAACTCCCAGCAGTCGCGGCACGAGGTGAGCTTGACGTTCAAGTCCGAGGGCAGCAACACCTGGGCCACGTTCACGTCGCAGAACATCGGCAAGCAGGCCGCGTTCACGCTCGACTCCAAGGTGGTGAGCGCACCGGTCGTCCAGGGCGCGACACCCGCAGGCAGCTCGACGTCGATCACCGGCTCGTTCACCGCGGAAAGCGCGAAGGAACTCGCGAACACCCTGAAGTACGGCTCGCTGCCGCTGTCGTTCGCGGCGTCGGAGGCGGAGACCGTGTCCGCGACGCTGGGTCTCGCCTCGCTGGAGGCCGGTCTCATCGCCGGTCTGGTGGGTCTGGTCCTGGTGCTGCTCTACTGCCTGCTCTACTACCGCATGCTCGGGGTGCTCACGGCGCTGTCGCTGGTGCTGTCGGGTGTGATGGTCTACGCGATCATGGTGCTGCTCGGCCGGTACATCAATTTCACCCTCGATCTCGCGGGCATCGCCGGTCTGATCATCGGTATCGGTATGACCGCCGACTCGTTCGTGGTGTTCTTCGAGAGAATCAAGGACGAGATGCGGGAGGGACGCAGTTTCCGGTCCGCGGTTCCGCGCGGCTGGGCCCGTGCACGCCGGACCATCTTGTCCGGTAACGCGGTCAGCTTCATCGCCGCCGCGGTGCTGTACGTCCTCGCAATCGGCCAGGTGCGCGGCTTCGCGTTCACCCTCGGCCTGACCACCGTCCTCGATGTCGTCGTGGTGTTCCTGGTGACGTGGCCGCTGGTCCACCTGGCCTCGAAGTCGCCGTTCTGGTCGAAGCCCGGTGTCAACGGGCTGGGTGCCGTGCAGCAGATCGCCAAGGAACGCAAGGCTGCCGCAGCGTCGGCGAAGGAGTCACGAGTATGAGCGAATCGACCACGTCCCAGTCTGCGTCGCAGACGGACCCCGAGTCTTCGCTGTCCGATTCGGGCGTCAATCAGTCGTCGATGCCCCAGCACAGCCTGCTCTCGCGGCTCTACACCGGAACCGGCGCCTTCGAGGTGGTCGGGCGTCGGCGCTTCTACTACATCCTGACCGGCACCATCGTGCTGATCTCGTTGCTGAGCATCCTCGTCCGCGGGTTCACCCTCGGTATCGATTTCGAGGGAGGATCGCGGATCCAGTTCCCCGCCGGCGGCGGGGTGGAGACCTCGCAGGTGGAGGAGGTCTACTCCGAGGCGCTGGGCATGGATCCCGTCTCGGTGCAGACGGTGGGCTCGGGTTCGAGCGCGACCGTGCAGATCCGCTCCGAGGCACTCGACGCGGCGCAGGTGGTGACGCTTCAGGACGCGTTGTACGACGAGTTCCAGCCGAAGGACAGTGACGGCAACGTCAGCAAGAACGTGATCAGCATCGCCGACGTCAGTGAGACGTGGGGCGGGCAGATCACCCAGAAGGCGCTGATCGCGCTGCTTGTGTTCCTGGTGATCGTGAGCGTGTACATCGCCGTCCGGTTCGAGCGCGACATGGCGATCGCCGCGATCGTCGCGCTGTTCTTCGACATCGCCGTGACCGCCGGTGTGTACTCGCTCGTCGGCTTCGAGGTGACCCCGGCGACCGTCATCGGTCTGCTGACGATTCTCGGTTTCTCGCTCTACGACTCGGTGGTGGTGTTCGACAAGGTCGAGGAGAACACGCGCGGGATTCTGCACCTGACCCGTCGCACCTACGCCGAGCAGGCGAACCTGGCGATCAACCAGACGCTGATGCGGTCCATCAACACCACCCTGATCAGCGTGTTGCCGGTGCTCGCGCTGATGGTGGTCGCGGTCTGGATGCTCGGTGTCGGAACGCTGAAGGACCTGGCGCTGGTGCAGCTCGTCGGCATCATCGTCGGCGCCTACTCGTCGATCTTCTTCGCGACACCCCTGCTGGTCACACTGAAGGAGCGATGGGGTCCGGTGGCCGCGCACACGCGCAAGGTCCTCGCTCGCCGAGCGACCCTGGCACAGGGCGGTGCCCAGAAGGCCGGTACCCCGGCCGCCGAGGTCGCAGCATCCGCGGCCGACGCCGCCGTCCCGCGCCGCCGGTCGGCGGCGACCGCACCCACACCGGGCTCACGTCCCACCGGGAAGCGCAACAAGAAGAGGCACTGACATGCCCGCATCGCACAGCACCCGACGCGGTGCGCACACCCGACGCGGCCGGATTACGGCCGTGTCGGGTGCCGGCCTCCTCGCGACCGTGGTCCTCGCCGGATCGCTCGTCGGATGTTCCGAGGAGGGTGAGCAGATCCCGTCGATCGGCTACGCCATCGACAACACCGTCACCACCTACAACGCCAACAGCGTCGCGGGTGCGGTGTCGGGGGCGCGTCAGGCGTTCGCGCGGGTGCTGCCGGGGTTCAACTACACGGGGCCGGAAGGCGGACCGGTGGCCGACACGGACATCGGCACCGCCAACGCGATGCCCGGGGACGCCCTCACGATCCAGTACAAGCTCAATCCCAACTCCGTCTACTCCGACGGCGTGCCGATGTCCTGCGACGATCTGGTGCTGACGTGGGCGGCGAACAGTGGCCGTTTCCCGATGTTCGATGCGGCGAGCACCGCCGGCTACTCGGACATCGACCGCGTCGACTGCCAGACGGGCGCGAAGGATGCCGTCGTCACGTTCAAGGCGGGACGCAATGTCACCGACTGGAAATCGCTGTTCGGCGCGACGTCGATGATGCCGGCGCACGTGGTCGCCAGCGCTGCCGGCGTGCCCGACGTCGTTGCCGCCGTGCAGAATTCGGACGTGGATGCACTGACGCGCGTCGCGGACTTCTGGAACGACGGATGGACGATGGCACCCGGCGACCTCGACCTCGCCAAGTTCCCCGCGTCCGGCCCCTACAAGGTCGAATCGTTCTCCGAGGACGAGGGCCTCGTGCTGGTGGCCAACGACCGCTGGTGGGGGAACCGTCCGGCCACGTCCCGGATCGTGGTGTGGCCCAAGTCTTCCGACGTGAGCGCGCGGATCGGTGACGGTTCGGTCGAGGTGGTCGACGTCGCCGCCGGATCGGCGCCGGACCTGGATCTCGGCGGGTTCGACGTGACGGAGGTGCCCTCGCGCAGCGTCGAGCAGTTCGTCCTGTCCACCTCGGGCCTGTTCGAGAACGCAGCCGGACGGCGGGCGTTCGCGGCGTGCATGCCCCGAGAGGAGCTGGCGTCGAAGTTCGGGATCGCCACGGAGTCGGACGAGGCCGGTGCGGCGGCCGGGGGCCCGGTCGACACCCGGGTCACCGCCCCCGACAGTCTCGTTCACGAGTCGGTGACCGGTGCCGTCGGCGGGCGGTACGAGACGCCGGACACCGCAGCGGCGGCGGACGCACTGGCCGACACCGGCAACACGTCGGCGACCGTCCGTGTCGGATATCTGGGTCCGAACCCGCGCCGCGCCGAGATCGTGGCGGCGGTGGCGGCGGCGTGCGCCCCGGCCGGTATCACCGTGCAGGACGTCGCGTCGCCCGAGTTCACGCCGTCGATGCTGCGCGACGGTCAGGTGGACGTGGTCCTCGCGGGCACGGCCGCCGCTCCCGGCGCCGCGGGCACAGCGGTGGCCACTACCGCGATGTACGCCCTCCGCAGCGGAATCCGATCGAACTTCGGGGACTACAGCAACGGCCGCGTCGATCAGATCGTCGATCAACTCGCGGTCGACAGCTCCACCGCCACCCAGCTGTCGTTGTCGACGGAGGCGGAGAACATCCTGTGGTCGGACGTGCCCACGGTGCCGCTGTTCGACCAGCCGCGGACCGTCGCGTTCGCGACAGGTTTGCAGGAGGGAGCAATCAATCCGACGCGTTCGGGCGCCGGCTGGAACATGGACAGGTGGGTCTTACGCAGGTGATCGACCATTCTTCGGCGCGTGACGCCGTCACCCGGCTCACCCGGTGGGCCGACGACTTTCCGCAACCCGGGGTGCGCTTCGCCGATCTGACGCCGGTCTTCTCCGACGCGGAAGGTTTCCGCGTCGTCGTCGACGCGCTCGCCGCCTGCGCCCCGGAGGCGGACGTGATTGCCGCCGTCGACGCACGAGGGTTCCTCCTCGGCGGCGGCGTCGCCCGGGAACTGGGCTCCGGTGTGGTGGCCGTGCGGAAGTCGGGCAAACTGCCACCGCCCGTGCTGTCGCAGTCGTACACCCTCGAATACGGAACGGCCACGCTGGAGATTCCGAGCGGATCGATCGGTCTGGACGGGCGCTCGGTGCTCGTCGTCGACGACGTCCTGGCCACCGGCGGAACCCTCGACGCCACGGCGCGACTGGTGGAATCCGCAGGTGCCCGGGTGATCGGTGTCGCCGTGGTCCTGGAGATCGCCGCGCTGGGTGGCCGGGAGCGGCTCGGAAAGTACCCGCTCACGTCCCTCGTCACGGTCTGAGTACTAAAGTTGTGCCTGGTGGTCGTCACGGCCACCAGGGCGCATGCCCGAGACCAACCAGGGCCGCACGGCCCGAGCCATTTCAGTGGTAGGAGGTGACGGCATGACTTCGAATCTTGATCGGTCGCAGAACACGGGATCAACCTCGTCTGCGCAATCCGATGCCGAGTCACCTGCAGCGAACCCGGCTTCCGGTAACAACCGTGGAGCACAGGGATTCGCCGTTCCGGCGTCCGCATCGCGCCGGGTACGAGCGCGACTCGCCCGGCGCATCACGGGTCAGCGGAACACGACCATCCGGCCGGTTCTCGAACCGCTCGTCAGCCTGCATCGCGAGCTCTATCCGAAGGCGGACCTGGCGCTCCTGCAACGCGCCTACGACGTCGCGGAGGAGCGGCACGCCAGCCAGCGCCGCAAGTCGGGCGACCCGTACATCACGCATCCCCTCGCCGTCGCCAGCATCCTCGCCGAACTGGGGATGGACACGACCACGCTGGTCGCCGCCCTGCTCCACGACACCGTCGAAGACACCGGCTACTCCCTCGAGCAGTTGACCGACGAGTTCGGCGAAGAGGTCGCCCACCTCGTCGACGGCGTCACCAAACTCGACAAGGTGGTGCTCGGCAACGCCGCCGAGGGCGAGACCATCCGCAAGATGATCATCGCGATGGCCCGCGACCCCCGCGTCCTGGTGATCAAGGTGGCCGACCGGCTCCACAACATGCGGACCATGCGGTTCCTGCCGCCCGAGAAGCAGGCCCGCAAGGCCCGCGAAACCCTCGAGGTGATCGCGCCCCTGGCCCACCGGCTGGGCATGGCGACCGTGAAGTGGGAACTCGAGGACCTGTCCTTCGCGATCCTGCATCCCAAGAAGTACGACGAGATCGTGCGGCTCGTCGCAGACCGTGCGCCGTCCCGCGACACCTACCTCGCGAAGGTTCGTGCGGAGATCAACGCGACGTTGACGGCGTCGCGCATCAACGCCGTCGTCGAGGGCAGGCCGAAGCACTACTGGTCGATCTACCAGAAGATGATCGTCAAGGGCCGCGACTTCGACGACATCCACGACCTGGTCGGCGTGCGAATCCTGTGCGACGAGGTCCGCGACTGCTATGCGGCCGTCGGCGTCGTCCACTCGCTGTGGCAGCCGATGGCAGGCCGGTTCAAGGACTACATCGCGCAGCCGCGCTACGGCGTCTACCAGTCGCTGCACACCACCGTGGTCGGGCCCGAGGGCAAACCCCTCGAGGTGCAGATCCGCACCCACGACATGCACCGGACCGCCGAGTTCGGTATCGCCGCGCACTGGCGGTACAAGGAGACCAAGGGCAGGCACTCCGGTGACGTCGCCGAGGTCGACGACATGGCGTGGATGCGTCAGCTCCTCGACTGGCAGCGTGAGGCCGCCGACCCGGGGGAGTTCCTCGAGTCGCTCCGCTACGACCTCGCGGTCAAGGAGATCTTCGTCTTCACGCCCAAGGGCGACGTGGTGACGCTGCCCGCCGGGTCGACACCCGTCGACTTCGCGTACGCCGTGCACACGGAGGTCGGGCACCGGTGTATCGGCGCCCGGGTCAACGGCAGGCTGGTGGCGCTCGAACGCAAGCTCGAAAACGGCGAGGTCGTGGAGGTCTTCACGTCCAAGGCCGTCAACGCCGGCCCGAGCCGCGACTGGCAGACGTTCGTCGTCTCCCCGCGCGCCAAGACGAAGATCCGGCAATGGTTCGCCAAGGAACGCCGTGAAGAGGCGCTCGAGGCGGGCAAGGACGCCATCGCGAAGGAAGTGCGGCGGGTCGGGCTGCCGCTGCAGCGCCTGATGAACGCCGAATCGATGGCGTCCATCGCGCACGAACTGCACTACACCGACGTGTCGATGCTGTACACCGCCGTCGGTGAGAGCCACGTGTCGGCGCAGCACGTCGTCCAGCGTCTGGTTGCCCATCTGGGCGGTGTAGGCGACGTCGAGGAGGAGCTCGCCGAGCGGTCGACTCCGTCCACGATGCCGATGCGCCCTCGGAGCACCGGCGACGCGGGCGTGCTGGTTCCCGGCGCGGAGGGCACGGTCGCCAAGCTGGCCAAGTGCTGCACACCGGTTCCCGGCGACGAGATCATGGGATTCGTGACCCGGGGCGGCGCGGTCAGCGTCCACCGCACCGACTGCACCAACGCGGGCTCCCTGCAGGAGCAGTCCGAGCGCATCATCGAGGTCAAGTGGGCGCCGTCGCCGTCGTCGGTGTTCCTGGTGGCCATCCAGATCGAGGCGCTCGATCGGCACCGGCTGCTGTCGGACGTGACGAAGGCGCTCGCGGACGAGAAGGTCAACATCTTGTCGGCGTCCGTGACGACGTCCGGCGACCGGGTGGCGATCAGCAAGTTCACGTTCGAGATGGGCGACCCGAAGCACCTCGGGCACGTGCTGAACGTGGTCCGCAACGTCGAGGGCGTGTACGACGTATACCGGGTGACGTCCGCCGCGTAGCAACGACGAACGGGACGGTCGTTCGATCTGATCGAACGACCGTCCCGTTCGTGTAGCCGGGGGAGTGGGTCAGCCGACCGTCGCGGTCTCGATCTGAACCGGGGTGTTGGGCTTGCCGCCGCCCGCGGACATGGATCCGTCGTCGCCGTCCGCCGCAATCTTCTCGACGGTCGCGAGGCCCTCCTCGGAGATCGAACCGAACACGGTGTAATTGGGCGGGAGCACCGAGTCGGCGTAGACGAGGAAGAACTGGCTGCCGTTACTGCCGGGCGTCCCGCTGTTCGCCATCGCGACGGTGCCGCGCGGGTAGACCACCGGATTCGCGAGTGCCGGATCGTTCGGCGCGAACGCCGTCTCCGGGTACTCGGTGGTGAAGCCGTAGCCAGGTCCGCCGGTGCCCTTCCCGCTGGGGTCGCCGCACTGCAGGACCTGCAGTCCCAGCTCCGTCGTCAGCCGGTGGCAGGGTGTGTCGTCGAAATAGCCCTGCTGGGCCAGGCTCGTGAAGCTGTTGACCGTGCACGGGGCCTCGGCGCGGTCGAGGACAAGGCCGATCGGTCCGGCGCTGGTCTGGAGGTCGACCGGGACGGTGCCTTCGGTGGAGACACCGGACGTGGGCGGCGGGGTGACATCCTTGACGGCGGGCTGCCCGGCCGGATACGTGCAGTCCACGGTGGCCGCGGCGGGCGCCGGGACCGGCGGCAGCGTGCCGAACTTGGACAGATCGAGCGACTGTTCCGCCGCGCTCGTGGGGGCCGCCTTCGACGAGGTGCCGGTCGACGTGCCGCCCGAGTCGGACGAATCCGAACAACCGGCGAGGAGGACCGCGAGGCTCACGCCTGCGACGAGGATCGAGGTGCGTTTCATCGGTCCATCCTCACACGAGACTCAGTCCATCCGGACGGACGTGATGTCGATGGGCAGGTTGGGCTTGCCGCCGCCGGCCTGCATCGATCCGTCGTCGCCGGCCGCCGCGACCTTCTCGATGGTCGCGAGACCCGTATCGTCGACCTTCCCGAACGCGGTGTACTGCGGGGGAAGCTGCGAGTCGGCGTAGACGAGGAAGAACTGGCTGCCGTTGCTGTCGGGCTGACCGCTGTTGGCCATCGCGATGGTGCCGCGCGGGTACGTCACCGGCACCTGCAGGGACGGATCCGACGCCTCGTACTGGTCGGTGGGGAATTCGTTGGCGAACCCGTAACCGGGACCGCCGGTGCCTGCGCCCGTGGGATCACCGCACTGCAGGACCTTCAGTCCTTCGGACGTGACGAGCCGGTGGCACGGGGTGTTGTCGAAGTAGTTCTGGCTCGCCAGGCTCAGGAAGTTGTTGACGGTGCACGGGGAGTCGGCGTTGTCCAGGATCAGGCCGATGTTGCCCTGCGTCGTCTGCATGCTGACGCTGACTTCCTGGAGGGTGGTGTCGATGTCGTCGGTGCGCGGCGGGTTCACCTGCTTCGCGGGCGGCTGAGTGCCGGGGGTGTACGTGCACGACACCTTCTCGGGCAGCGGTTCGGACCGCCCCGCCGGCATCACGCCGGGCGACTGCGGCGACGCCGACACCGACTCGGCCGCCGACGCTTCCGTCGCGTCGTCGTCGCCGCTGGTGAGGGCGAAGACGACGGCGCCCGCCGCCACCACGAGCACGACACCGAGCACCGAACCGGCGATCGTCAGCTGCTTACGCTTGCGTGCTCTGTCGGCGCGGCGTTCGAGCTGACGCTCGAGCTTTCGTTTGGCTGCTTCCCGGCGCTGCTCGTTGCTCGGCACTGCGGTGGTCCTCCCGTATCGGTCTGTCTGGCAGTCGGTCGATCGATATAGCAGTTGGTCGGTGCGAACTACCCCCGGCACACGACCTCCAGAGTCTGCCATCCGAACCTGAGAACATCCTGGCGGGGCGGCGGCTTAGGCTGTACCGACTGCAATGTCCACTCGAACAGGAGCCTCACAGGTGCTCGTCACAGGATTCCCGGCCGGGATGTTTCAGACCAACTGCTACATCCTCGCGCAGGACGATGCCCAGGAATGCGTCGTCGTCGACCCAGGACAGGATGCCGCCGAACCGTTGTTCGAATTCCTGGACCAGTCGAATCTCACGCCGACCGCGGTGCTCCTGACCCACGGTCACCTCGACCACGTCTGGAACGCCTACGACGTCTGCGAGAAATTCGGGATCCCCGCGTACATCCATCCCGAGGACCGGTACATGCTGTCGGACCCGGGCCGCGGCATCGGCCCGACGATGAAGCCGTTCATCGAGGGCATGACGTTCGTCGAGCCCGGCGAGGTGATCGCACTGGCCGACGGCGACGTGATCGAGCAGGCCGGGATGTCGTTCGCCGTCGACCACACCCCGGGGCACACGCAGGGGTCCGTGGTCTTCCGGACCCGGGTCGCCACCGAGAACGGCCCCGTCGAGATCGCCCTCACCGGTGACACCCTGTTCCAGGGATCGATCGGTCGCAGCGACCTGCCCGGCGGCAACCACGAACAGTTGTTGCAGTCCATCGCCGACAAACTTCTGATCCTCGCCGACGACACCGCGGTCCTCCCCGGGCACGGCGGATCGAGCACCGTCGGCGCCGAACGTGGGTCGAACCCCTTTCTCGTTGGACTCTCGGGATCGAAATAAGGAAAAGTAACGACAGTGAGCAAAGCCAGCACTTTCTCCGCCCCCAAGGGCGTCCCCGATTACGTCCCGCCGCAGTCGTCCGAGTTCGTCGCGGTCCGTGACGGACTCACGCGCGCTGCGCGACTGGCCGGATACGGCCACATCGAACTTCCCATCTTCGAGGACACCGGGCTGTTCGCCCGCGGCGTCGGCGAGTCCACCGACGTCGTCAGCAAGGAGATGTACACGTTCGCCGACCGCGGTGATCGTTCGGTGACCCTGCGGCCCGAGGGCACGGCGGGCGTCATGCGGGCCGTGATCGAACATGGCCTGGACCGCGGCCAGTTGCCGGTGAAACTGAGCTACGCCGGACCGTTCTTCCGTTACGAGCGCCCGCAGGCCGGTCGTTACCGCCAGCTGCAGCAGGTCGGGGTGGAGGCCATCGGCGTCGACGACCCCGCCCTCGACGCCGAGGTCATCGCGATCGCCGACGCCGGTTTCCGCGGCCTCGGCCTCGACGGGTTCCGGTTGGAGATCACCTCCCTCGGTGACGACACGTGCCGGCCGCAGTACCGGGAACGGTTGCAGGAGTTCCTGTTCGCCCTTCCCCTCGACGAGGAGACGCGTCGGCGGGCGGAGATCAACCCGCTGCGCGTGCTCGACGACAAGCGCAAGGAGGTGCGCGAGATGACGGCGGACGCACCGCTCATGCTCGATCACCTCTCGGACACGGCGAAGGCGCACTTCGACGAGGTGCTCGCACACCTCGACGCGCTGGGTGTTCCGTACGTGGTGAACCCGCGGATGGTTCGCGGCCTCGACTACTACACGAAGACCACGTTCGAATTCGTCCATGACGGGCTCGGCGCGCAGTCGGGTATCGGTGGCGGCGGACGGTACGACGGTCTGATGGCGCAGCTCGGCGGGCAGCCGTTGTCCGGCATCGGTTTCGGGCTCGGCGTCGACCGGACCGTCCTGGCGCTCGCTGCCGAGGGCAAGACCGCAGGCTCGACCGCCCGCTGTGAGGTCTTCGGTGTTCCGCTGGGCGAGGAGGCGAAGGCGAAGCTGGTGGTGGTCGCTCACCAGTTGCGCGCCCAGGGGATTCGAGTCGATCTCGCCTACGGCAACCGCGGGGTGAAGGGCGCGATGAAGGCCGCCGACCGATCCGGCGCCGCGCTGGCACTCGTGCTCGGCGACCGAGACATCGCCGACGGGACGGTGGGAATCAAGAATCTCGCCACCGGAGATCAGGAATCGGTTTCCTCGGCGGATGTCGTCGCACGCGTCGGAGCCATCCTTGGCGCGTGACGACACCGCGCCGGTGTCACTCGACCTCGTTCCGATCGAGTTGATCGCACCGCGACTCAAGCGAGTCGCGGCGATCGCCGTGCTGATCGGTGTGGTGGTCGGCGTCATCGTCGGGTTCTTCGGGCCCGTGTGGGTCGGCGTGACAGTCGGGGCCGTGATCGCGGTCCCGACCGCCGCGTCCGCGCTCCTCACGTTGCGGCGTCGCGTCACACTGCAGACCGGGCGAATCCGGTCGACGGGAGGACTGCGCAGCCGGCACGTCGACGTCACGAGGGCGGTCGCGGCGGAACTGGTGGTCCGTTCGGCGCGGGTCAGCGAGGTGAGTGTCCGGATCACGGATCCCGACGGGAGCCTCGCGATACCGCTCGCCCTCTACACGACCGACGGCGGCCGTGAACTCGAGATCCTCGGGCTCCGCAAGCTGGCCGACGCGCTGACGACGAGCGAACTGGTGCCGGCCGCCGCGATCGCGTCGGTGCTCATCGAGCAGCTCCGTGCGGAAGCGCGCGGCGCGGGCCTTCCCGAACGCCCCCTGTTCCGGGCCGTGGAACTGGTGCGTTCGGAAGGCCGCGTGCCCACCACCACGCTCACCGATCACGAGGTGGCAGCGCTCCTCGACTGAGCAATCAGCTCTGGTCGCCGAACGGAGTCTCGTCGAGGTCCTCGCCGATCACGGCGGGCGCGACCATGGGGAGATCGCCGACAAACGCGTTGTTCTCCCCGGAGTTGACGAGGTAGCTCGGTGTGGACCGGCCGCTCAGCTGGTCGTCGCCGCCGCGCCCGGCGCCCGCCATCCCGGCACCCGCCATCCCGGCGCCGCCCATCCCGCCCATCCCGCCCATGGCTCCGCCGGGTGCGAGAGGGGACGAGGCAGCGGCCGGAGCGGCGCCGGGTGTGGGAGTGGTCCCCGGTGTCGCCGGGGGAACCACCGGCCCGGTGACCGTTCCGCGGGGTACGGAACCGCTACCCGCGGAGACGCTTCCGCCCGCGCCGCCGCCGTACATGCCGATGCCAGCGCCGCCGGCGATGCCCACCGCACCCGGAACTCCGCCCGCTGACCCGTGCGCGGGGGTGACCGCGGATTTCGCCGACAGGGCGTCGGCAGGCAGATCGGACGAGGAGACGCTCGCCGCCTGGGTGCTCGCCGACACCAGGTCGCCGACACTGTCGGTGACGGTGGAGATCATCGGTTTGCCCACACCCTCGATCACGCTGGACGCGATGGCGAACGGTGACGTCGGTGCGGCTCCCGCCACGGCTCCGCGCGCCGGGGGCGGCGGCACCGGAACCGGGGCGGCCAGACCGTTCATCGTGAGGGTCTGTTCGTTGAGTTCGGTGCGCGTCTGCGTCACGACCCCGATGGCCGCCTTCAGATGCTCGGCTGCGGACGCGAGCAGCATCGCCTGACCGGGCGGCGTCATCACCATCGGCGCGGCGGCGACCGCGGTGGCTGCGAACGACTCCGAAATCGTCATGAGGTTCGCGTTGCCCCGCGCCACGGACGCGGCGGCGGTCTGCGTCGTCGCCGAGATCTCCGTGCCGCGTTCGCTCAATTCCGTGCCGCTGGACTGAGCCTGCAGGCCCTGCGACTGCGCCGCCTGTGCTGCCTGGCTCTGCCAGATCTGGTCGAGCACCTTCAGCCCCGACATACTCATCGACATCGCCTGGTCGATCATGCCCGAGGACATGTCGAGGAGGGACGTCGGATCGAACGAGCCGAACGTGCCGGTGCCGAAACCCCCGGCGAGATCGGTGAGCGGCTTGAACAACTCGTCCACACCCGGCAGTCCGGGCAGCACGAGACCCTGCAGCAGCGCCTCCACCGGGTTCGGCGGCAATGGAGGGAGCGGCGGAAGGGCCGGTAACGGCGGCAGGTCACCGAGCGGCGCATCGAGGAACGGACCGAGCGGAGAGTTCTGCAGGGCTTCGAGTGGAGTGCTCGGCAGTGGCGTGGCGAGGGCGTCGCCGACGGGCGTTCCCTGGATCAGGTCGAGGATCGACCCGTGCTCCACAGGATTTCCGGTGGATTCGGGGGACGTCATGCGAGACCTCCCATCCCGTCGCCGACGGCACCGAGCGCAACGCCGTTGGCGCCGTCGACGGAATCGTAGGAATCGGCGGTGGCATCGGCGGCGACCGCGGTCTGCGCGTAGTGAGACGCGAGTTCGGCGACCGACTTGGCGTGATTTGCCTGTGCGGCAGCGAAGGACGCGAGAAAGTCGGCGCCGATCGGGCCGAACACGGGCGCGAGTGCCGCGAGATTCGCGCCGAGATCGAGTGCGGCGGCGCTGCTGATCTGTTCGGCGGCCTGCGCAGCGGTGGCGCCGTAATTCCTGATGCCGTCCGTGACGACAAAGACATCGCTCAAGATAACCCCCCAGTGATAAGCGTTCGCCAGACTTTATCTCACGGGACCGACGTGCACGGCTAGAGGCGAAGGGGTGTTCCGCCTGCCGCCTCGGCGAGCAGTGCCCGCGACTTCGCCCGGATTTCGTCCATCGGCTTCGTCCATCCGAGAGCGCGGAGGCAGGCGTCGGCGAGGAGTCCGGCGGCGCCCTCGTTCTCGGGCCCGGGAAGCAGTCCGCGTTCGATGTCGGCGCGGGTTGCGATGGCGCTCTCGACTATTCGGAACGGCAGGTCGGTCAGGGCGGGGGAGGTGTCGCCGGAATCGTCGGTGATTTCCGTGAGGGCCTGGTCAGCCAGCTGCCGGTAGTGCCGGCGCAGCAGGGTTCGCTGGGCGCGGAACGGCTCGAATCGCTCGGTCAGCAGTTCCGGAAGAAGATACAGCGCACCGAGATTCCATTTGGTGGCGGTGAGTTGCGTGACGTCGTAGGTGGCCAGCGCGTGCAGGCGCACCGCGGCGGGCGCGGCGGCGTCTGCGAGCCGTCCGGCGGCGGCGAGCGCGGGGGACACCGTCTCCTCGAGGAGGGCCACCAGGATCTCCTCCTTGTTGGGGAAGTGGTGGTAGAGCGATGCCTGCCGGATACCGACCATCTCGGCGATCTGCCGGGTGGACGTGGCTGCGAAACCCTTGGTGGTGAACAACTCTCCGGCGGCGTCGAGTATCTCCTCGGGAGTGGTCTGCCCTGGTCTGCGCTGACTGGTCAGTCGGGGTCGTCCCGGCCCTGTGGTCACCGCTCCATGATGTCAGGTCGCTCTCGGGAACGGCGGTCTCCACCCCTCGTGAGGGTTTCGTCATGCTCCCGAAACGTAGGCAACGATGCTGTTACGGCCGGCCGCGATCTGGATACGCGGGCGTCACCCATCGAGGCCTCTCCGCGAGAAAACTATCGAGCGACAGATATTGCTCTCGCCGAAGGAGTAAGCCCTTGAGTACACCCACAAGGACTGCGCAAGTGCTGACCGCGCCGGCCGCACCTCCCCGCCCGTCCGGCGGAACCGGCGTCGACGACACGGGCGACCTCGGCGAATTCGGCTACGAACAGCAACTTCACCGTTCCCTCGGTAAGTTCGCGTCGTTCGCCGCAGGCTTCTCATTCGTTTCCATCCTCACCACCATCTTCCAGCTCTTCGGGCTCGGATTCGGATTCGCCGGCCCCGCCTTCTTCTGGACGTGGCCGGTGGTGTTCGTCGGCCAGTTCATGGTTGCGCTCAATTTCGCCGAACTGGCCGCCCGGTACCCCATCTCGGGGGCGATCTACCAATGGTCACGCCGGATGGGCGGTGAGGTGGTCGGCTGGTTCGCCGGATGGTTCATGATCCTCGCGCAGATGGTGACCGCCTCCGCCGCGGCCATCGCCCTGCAGGTCGTGCTCCCCAACGTGTGGAGCGGATTCCAGATCATCGGTGAGGACAGCACGTTGACGTCCGCTAGTGGCGCCGCCAATGCGGTGCTGCTGGGTTCCGTCCTCCTCGTGCTTACCACGTTCATCAACTGCATCGGCGTCAACTGGATGTCCAGGATCAACAACATCGGCGTGACCTGCGAGATCGTCGGGGTCATCGCGGTGATCGGCATGTTCCTCACCCACGCCCAGCGCGGACCGGAGGTCGTGTTCGACACGGGCACGGCAGGGGCGTCACCCGGGTACGGATGGGCGTGGATCGTGTCGGGACTGATGGCGGCCTACGTCATGGTCGGGTTCGGCTCCGCGGGCGAACTCGCCGAGGAGACGCGGAATCCGCGCCGGGTGGCGCCGCGCACGATCCGCCTCGCGCTGTCCGTGTCGGCGCTCGGCGGTGGACTGATGATCATCGGCGCGCTGATGGCCGCGCCGAGCCTGACCGACGGCCGGCTCGCCGCCGAAGGCCTGCCATACGTGCTCTCGTCGATCCTCAGCTCGCCCTGGGGCACCCTCCTCCTCGTCGACGTCGCGATCGCCGTGTTCGTCTGCACGCTCGCCATCCAGACGGCGGCGTCCAGGCTGGTGTTCTCGATGGCCCGCGACGGACGGCTGCCCGCCTCGCAGATCCTGTCGACGGTGAACACCCGCACCGGAACGCCCATCGCGCCGTCCGTCCTGATCGGCCTGGTCTGCATCGGCATCCTCGCGGTCAACGTCGGGAACTCCGCGATCTTCGCGACCCTGTCGAGCGTGTGCATCATCCTGATCTACCTCGCCTACCTGATGGTCACCGTGCCGCTCCTGCTGCGCAGGCTGAAGGGCTGGCCGCACGGTGGACCGCAGGTCGATGCGGACGGCCGGAAGCTGTTCTCGCTCGGACGGTTCGGCCTTCCCGTCAACATTCTTGCGGTCGGCTACGGCGTGCTGATGGTCGTCAACCTGTCCTGGCCGCGCGCCGAGATCTTCGACCCCAGCGGCGACTACCCCCTCCTGCGGTGGGCCGCCCCCGTCACCGTCGCCGCCGTGGTCGCGCTCGGAATCGCGTGCTTCCCGCGCGGCCGCACGACCCCCAACCCCGTCACGATCGGAGCCTGACATGACCTCAGTGGACACCTCGACCACCAGCGCCGCGAAGGAACACGCGCGTGCCCAGTCGGGAGTGGTCACCGACTCGATGCCGGTGGTCCCGGCGTCGTCCTGGCCCACTCCTCCGTCCGACATCGATCCGGCACTGCTCACGTGGGCGGAAACGGTGCCCGGTGGCCGGTACACCACGAAGGTGCTGGGCCGTGGCACACGACTGCGACTGCGTGACCTCGACGGCCGGGCCTGCGCCCACCTGCTGCTGTACCGGGCGGACGCGCCGTGGGAGCGGCTCAACGTCGCCGACACCGTGAAGGTGCCGTGGCAGGCGTACCTGGGGGTGGGGCATCCGCTGCTCTCCGATCAGGGGCGCGTGCTCGCGACGCTCGTGTCGGACGGGTCCGGGCGGCACGACGCCCTGTGCGGCACCACGTCGCTCGCCTCGAACACCGCGAGATACGGTGACGGCAGCCTGCATTCGGCGTCCCCGGCCGGCCGTGAACTCTTCACCGTGGCGGCGGCGAAGCACGGACTCGAGCGGCGCGACCTCCCGCCCTCGCTGTCGTTCTTCCACGGGGTGCGGGTGGGGGAGGACGGGTCGCTGAGCAGCATCGGATCCGCCGGCGCGGACACCGCGATCGATCTCGTGATCCACCTCCCGGTGATCGTTCTGATCGCCAACACGGCGCACCCGCTCGATCCTTCGCCGACGTACGACACGACCGCGCTCGAAGTGCTCGCCTGGACCGGCGCCGACGTGGCCGAACCCGTCGACGCCGATCCGGAGTACCGACGCGCCTTCCTCAACACCGAAGACGTCTGGGCTGCAGCGCAGCGCCAGGGACGGGAGCAGGCATGACCACCACCATCGAGACCGCACCGCTGGTACCGGGAACGGTGATCCTGGACGAGGAAGTCGGCGCCCGCGGACCCTGGTCCACCGTCGTCGTGGCCGGTGACGTCCTGACCATCGTCGATCTGTGCGGCAACCAGGCCGTGGACACTCTGATCTACGCGGCCGACGATCACCGGCAACGCTACTCGGCCGCCGCGACGGTGTCGGCGCAGCGGAATCTGTTCCTGACCACGGGAAGTGTCCTCCGCACCGACGATCACGACGCGCTGATGACGCTCGTCGCCGACGAGGTCGGTTCCCACGACACGGTGGGCGGCGCCTGCTCGCAGGAGTCGAACACCCTGCGGTACGGCCACCACACCAAGCACCAGCACGCCTGCGTCGAGAACTTCCTCGCCGAAGGATCCCGGTGGGGGATCGGCAAGCGGGACCTGGTGTCGAACATCAACTTCTTCATGAACGTTCCCGTCGACGCCGACGGGACGCTCGGAATCGTCGACGGCCTGTCCGCGCCCGGCCGCCGCCTGGCACTCTGCGCGGAGCGCGACGTTCTGGTACTGGTGTCCAATTGCCCGCAGATCAACAATCCCTGCAACGGTTTCGACCCGACCCCGGTGCGGATGATCGTGACCCGGCCGACGGGAGCGCAGGCATGAGCGCCAAGATCACCGTGCACCGGCCCGGCATGCTCACCACGGTGCAGGACTTCCCTGGACGGACCGGGTACTGGCACGTCGGTGTGCCGCCGTCGGGGCCGATGGACGACCTGTCGTTCCGGCTCGGCAACACCGCGCTCGGCAACGACGAGGGCGCGCCCGGAATCGAATGCGCCATGTCGGGTCCTGCACTGCAGTTCGACGAGGACACGGTGGTGTGTGTGACGGGCGCGCCCGCCCCGGTCACCGTCGACGGCGTGCTGCAGGCGCAGTGGCGTCCGGTACGGGTTCCGGCAGGCGCAGTCCTGGACGTCGGCGCGGTGGCAGGACCCGGCCTCCGCATCTACGTACTCGTCCAGGGCGGGCTCGACGTCGACGACTTCCTCGGCAGCGCCTCGACGTTCACGCTCGGCAAGTTCGGTGGACATCAGGGCCGCACGCTGCGGCAGGGCGATGTTCTCGCGGTCGGCGAGCACACCGGCGCCCGCGCGGCCGCCGTTCCCGCCGAATACGTTCCGGCCCTGTGTAGTCGCTGGGAGATCGCGGTCAC
This sequence comes from Rhodococcus sp. LB1, assembly GCF_001583455.1. Taxonomy (NCBI): domain Bacteria; kingdom Bacillati; phylum Actinomycetota; class Actinomycetes; order Mycobacteriales; family Nocardiaceae; genus Rhodococcus; species Rhodococcus sp. LB1. Next base: position 26,877 of record NZ_LTCZ01000014.1, read on the forward strand.
CGAGGGCCCGCACGGCGCACCCGAGTTCTTCACCCGCGCCGACATCGACACGCTGTACCGGACCGACTACGAGGTGCACTTCAACTCGGACCGCACCGGGGTGCGGTTGATCGGACCCAAGCCCGACTGGGCCCGCACGGACGGCGGCGAGGCGGGACTGCATCCGTCCAACATCCACGACAACGCGTATTCGGTCGGCGCCCTGGACTTCACGGGGGACACCCCGATCCTCCTGGGCCCGGACGGACCGAGCCTCGGTGGGTTCGTGTGCCCTGTCACGGTCGTCTCCGCGGAACGCTGGAAGCTCGGACAACTGGCCCCCGGCGATACGGTGCGTTTCGTGCCGATCAAGGCCGACCGGGCCGCGTCCGCACGGACGCTGGGGCCCGCACGGCGGGCGGCGCACTCGACGGTCTTCTCCACCACCGGCGATCGCGACGACGGCGTGATCGCCCGGCGCGACGGCGAGACCGCCGTGACGTACCGGCGCTCCGGCGACGACAACGTCCTGGTCGAGTACGGCGACATGACCCTCGATCTCGCACTACGGGCCCGCGCCCACGCGCTGCACCAGCGTCTCGAGATCGAGAAGCCGGCCGGGCTCCTCGACCTGACACCGGGCATCCGCTCACTGCAGGTCCGGGTCGACCCCGACGTGTTGCCGATCCCGAAGCTCATGGGGCTGCTCGGCGAGGCGGAGGACGCGCTACCCGCGGCGAACGAACTCGTGGTGCCGAGCCGGTCCGTGCGGATGCCGCTGTCGTGGGACGATCCCTCGACGCGTGAGGCGATCCAGCGCTACATGCACGGTGTCCGTTCCGACGCACCGTGGTGCCCGTGGAACATCGAGTTCATCCGCCGCATGAACGGGCTCGGCAGCGTCGACGACGTCTTCGACACCGTCTTCGGAGCGGAATACATGGTGCTCGGGCTCGGTGACGTCTACCTCGGCGCACCCGTCGCGACACCACTCGACCCGCGGCATCGGCTGGTCACGACGAAATACAACCCGGCCCGCACGTGGACGCCGGAGAACGCGGTCGGTATCGGCGGGGCATACCTGTGCATCTACGGAATGGAGGGTCCGGGCGGCTACCAGTTCGTCGGCCGAACCACCCAGGTGTGGAACCATCGGCATCCCGAGAAGTCGGGACCGTTCGAGGACGGTACCCCCTGGCTGCTGCGCTTCTTCGACCGGATCTCCTGGTACCCCGTGGAACCGGACGAGTTGATGGACCTGCGATCCGACGTCGCAGCCGGTCGCGGCGGCGGTATCGAGATCACCGAGGGCACGTTCTCGCTCGCCGAGCACCAGCAGTTCCTCACGGCGAACGCCGAATCGATCGGCGACTTCCGAGCCGAGCAGGCCGTCGCGTTCGCCGCCGAGCGGCAACGATGGTCTGCGGCAGGGGAGTTTGCGACGGTGGGCTGATCCGCGTTACGCGAGCATGTCGGTGAAGCTGTCCGGCCTGGGTGCGTCGGCGCGTTCCCTGGGCACGTAATGCACTTCGACCACCCCGTTGCCGTACGACTCCGTGCTCACTAGTCGGAGGTCGCGCTGGTCGGATATCTCCGAGAACCAGGGAACACCCGGCGACACGACCGGATAGACGAAGAAGTAGAACTCGTCCACCAGCCCCAGCGCGAGGACCGATCGCGCGAAGGACGAGCCGCCGGACAGGTGAATGTCTCTGCCCGGCCGGCTCTTCAGGTCCTCGAGGTACGCCGCGAGCTCGTCGTCGGTGGCCACGACGACCTGGTCGGTGTTGGTCCATTCGGTCACCGGGTCGTCGCCGGAGCGGGAGAACACCAGCTTCCGGTAGGTGTTCATCCGTTCGGCCATGACCTGATTGGTTTCGGTTCCGGCATGCTCGGCCAGCGCGCGAGGCCAGTAGGCGGCCATCTCCTCGTAGGTGGTGCGCCCGACCAGCACCGTGTCGTAGCTCGAATAGATTCGATCGATCTCGCGGTACTGGTCGTCGACGACGTCGTGGACCCACGCCGCGGGGTCGTCGAGGCGGCCGTTGAGTGTCGTCATCATCTGCAGGACGATCTTGCGCATGTCGGCCCCCTCGATTACGCGTGTCGCTCGGCCAGTTCGGCGAGCTGCTCGGTGACGGTGCCCCAGCCGTCGTAGAAGCCCATTTCTTCGTGGGTGTTGCGGTCGGCGTTGTTCTTGTGCATCACGTGGGCGACGTACTCCGTGCCCGTCGGATGGTCGTTCAACGTGATGATCGCGGTCATGAATGGCTGTTCGGCGGGTCGCCAGCCACCGACCAGCGAGTTGGTGAACACGATGCGTTCGAGTTCGTCGACGGCGAGGAAGCAGCCACTGATGTGCGGCACGAATTCGCCACCGTCCTCACTGATCTGGGTCGTGAACGCCCCGCCCGGGCGTAGTTCCATGTCGACGACCCGGCACCGCGACGGCGCGGGGACCCACCATTGCTCGAAGCTGGCGGGGTCGGTCCAGGCGCGCCACACGACCGGACGGGGTGCCCGGATGATGCGCGAAATCGTGAGGTCGAGATCGGGTCTCGCAGTGTCGGTCATTGCGGTGTGTCCTTTGCGGGTGTCGTGACGGTGTGTTCGGTGACGAAGTGTTCGAGTCGGTCGGTGCGGCTCTCCCACAGTTCCTGTTGCTCCGCGAGCCACGCCTCGACGGCCGTGAACGGTTCCTTCTCGATCGCGCACGTCCGTACGCGGCCCTCCTTGTGCGTCCGGATCCATCCGCTGTCCTCGAGGAAGTGGATGTGCTTCATGAAGGAGGGCAGGGCCATGTCGAACGGTTTCGCCAGTTCGCTGACCGTCGCCGGGCCCCGGCTCAGACGGCCCAGCACGGCCCGCCGGGTGGGGTCGGCGAGCGCTTGGAAGATGCCGTTCAGCTGCTCCGGATACTGAGCCATAAGGCAAAGTATCCACCGCAACAATGGTTAGCGCAAGGGCTAAGTGTGGCCCTCGTGGGTGGTGTCAGCCGAGCTTGCCGTGACCGGGGGTGAGCGGGACGTCCAGGGCGTCGTAGAGCCCCGGCGCGGCCGTCCGCAACCACGGGATTGCGTTGACCAGGCGCCCCACCGCGGTGGCGTTGCCACCCGCCGCTCGGTTGCCGCCCTCGTCGGTGGCCTCCACGTTCACCTCGATGCGCGGTCGTCCCTCGATGATCACCTTGTGAGCGCCGTCCCCGCCGTCGGGCGGCACGGGCCAGTCCGGGGCGCACGACGGGTGGATCCGCGTGACGTGCTCGATGACGATCAGAGGCTCGCCGCGCACGATGCCCTGGACTTCGAAACGCAGCGCTCCCTGGGTACCGGCCTCGAACTCGCCCATGAGATCGGTGGTGATCGTCTCGTCCAGCGGCCGGCGCAGCAGCGTCTCCCGGATCTCGTCGAGCTCCACACCGAGGGCCCGGGCGATGAGCCGAATTTGGCCGCCCCACACCATCGTCGGTACCGTCGCCGCGACCATCGGCGGTTCGTAGTCCATCGGCTGGCCCATACCGACGAGGTACCGCACAGAATCGTGCTGGTCGTACGTGGTGTAGTCGAAGATCTCCTGGCAACGGATCTGATCGATCGTGCCGGCCAGGCCTGTCAGCAGGATCGGCAGGATGTCGTTGCCCCATCCCGGATCGACGCCCGACACGAACAGGGCGCCGCCGCCGGACTTCGCGGCCGCCTCGATCGGGTCGCGCAACTCGGCCGGCGCGTTGCGCTGGTCGTAGAGCGCATAGATCGACGGGGTCACGACGACGGCCCCGGCGGAGAGTGCGCGGGTGATGTCCGCCGCCGCATCGTCCGGGCGAATGTCGCCCGACGCGGCGTAGACGACAGCGCCGGGGGACGTCGCGAGCACGGCATCGGCGTCGTCGGTTGCTGCCACCCCCACCGAGCGGCCCAGGCGGGCGAGGTCGCCGGCATCGCGTCCGACCTTCTCCGGGTTGGCGACGATCACTGCGGTCAGCTCGAGTCCGGGATGTGCATCGATCGCGCGGATCGCGGCGCGCCCCGCATTCCCGGTGCCCCACACCACGGTCCGGATCTTCCCCTGGTCAGCCATGGAATCGGACCCTACCCAGTTTGCGAGGTGGGCATTGCCCGAATGGGGCAACATCGGGTCCCCTGGAACAGGTGTACGAAAGGGCTCGAGGGTGAGCTTCGGGCTTGCCGAGACGACAGACACGGAGTGGGTCCGCCCGTGCGAGGGTGCTTCGCACGGGCGGACCATCCCCGACACGCACCGGTCGGCGGTGCGTCCTTGGGTGCAGCACTGATCCCTCATAAGGGGCGCATGTTTCCTGTCTGCGCGGGGTGTGCTGCCTGCGTGACTGCGAGTGAAGTTGTGGGTCGGAAGCTTTGTCCGCGGCCTCCTTGCTGTGGTTCGGTGTATCGGTTGGTCACAATTGTGGGTTGACCTGCGCGCATCCACACCGGTCGTTCGGCGTATGTGGGTACCTGGCTTTTCGGGTTGCTTCCAGGTCTGGCCGTGTTCAGGTTCAGGTGGACAATGGGAAGATGCACCCACACGGGACGCTGCCCGGCTCGGGAACAGGTCTGAGCAGAGCCGAACTGCTTGCCGCGGTATCGCTGGCGATCGACCTCGGTCTGGGTCAACCGATGGAACACATGCTTCGGTCGTCGTTGATCGCGACACGGATCGCGGAGCGGATGGGACTCGACCCGCAACAGCGAGCGACCGTGTATTACGCCAATCTGGTCGGGTGGATCGGTTGTCACGCCGACTCCCACGAACTCTCGGCGCTCTTCGGCGACGACATTGCCTTCCGGGCCGACACCTACGCGGTGGACATGACCGGCCTGCCGTTTCTGCGCCTGATGATGAGTCATGTGGGACGCGGATTGCCGGGCTGGGAGCGCGGCATCCGTGCTGCTGCCCTTCTGGTCGCGGCTCGCAGCCAGGTTGCCACACTGATCCATTCGCATTGCAGTTCCGCCGGGGTTCTTTCCGATCGGATGGGCTTGGACGGGCAGGTCGGAAAGGCGCTGGCCTACGTCTTCGAGCGCTGGGACGGCCGGGGGTTACCCAACGGTTGTCGCGGAGAGGGCATCCCGGTCGAGATCCACATCGCTCACGTGGCAGACGTCGTCGAAGTGCACCTGCGGACGGGTGGGCTCGAGCACGCGAAGGACGTTCTCCGTTCCCGGCGCGGTAGTCAGTTCAGCCCGGCCGTGGCGGACGTATTCGAACGTGACGCGGCGGCGATCGTGGACGGGTTGCTCGAAATAGACGTCTGGGTCGCGGCGTTGGCTCGAGCACCCGATCGTGATCGAACCCTGAAGGCCGACGAGAGCGACGAGTTACTCAGGGCCATGGCCGATTTTGTCGATCTCAAATCTCCGTTCACTCTGGGACATTCGCGTGGCGTCGCGAATCTGGTGGCCGGGGCGGCACGCCACGTGGGCATGTCGCCGTCGGACATCACGCATCTCTACCGTGCCGGCCTCGTGCACAGCCTCGGCAAAATGGGAGTGTCCAACCAGATCTGGGAGAAGAAGGGGCCGCTCACTACGGCTGAATGGGAACGGGTACGGATGTATCCGGATCTGACCGGCCGGATATTGAGCCGGGTCAACGGCTTGGAGGCGGTGGTGTCCGTCGCGATGAAGCACCGGGAACGGATCGACGGGTCCGGCTTTCCCCGGGGGATCGCCGGCGCCGAGCTGACCGCGCAGGACCGACTGCTTGCCGCGGCGGAGGTTTATCAGGGACTTCTCGAGCCACGTCCACACCGGCCGGCGCTCGATCCTCGCGGCGCTGCCGATCGGTTGAGAGAAGAGGCGCGCGCCGGACGCCTCGACGCCGAGTCGGTGGCGGCCGTGCTGGCGGCGGCCGGGCAGCGGCTGTCGCGGCGGACGCCCTGGCCGGCCGGGCTGACCGACCGCGAGGTCGAGATCCTGCGACTCGTCGCGCAGGGCCGGTCGAACCGAGAGATCGCCGCCGAACTGTTCATCGCCGAGAAAACGGCACGCAACCATGTCGAACGTGTCTACACCAAGCTCGGGGTGAACAACCGCACGCAGGCCAGTCTCGCCGCGATCGATCGGGGTCTGGTGGGCTTCCCGGTCAACACGGCCGTGGGGAAGTGACGCATCCGCCATCTGGTGGGACCGGTCGTGCGGGGCCGTCATCGCCGGGATGCGCCGGGCCGGGACCGCCGGTCCAGTACCCACACCGTGGCGAGCGTGAGGCCGACGGCAAACGAGGCGAGCGCGATGAGGCTGGCGCCGGTGCCTCCGTGGAAGGTGTCGCCGTAAGCGGACATGGCCGGCAGCGTGGCGCTGTACCGATCGAGATCCAGGTCGCGTCCCAGTGCTTCGAATGCGTGGCGGTTGGATAGGCCGAGGCTCATCAGGCGTCCAGGGATGGCCATCTCGTCGACGGGGACGATGGCGCCACCGAACAGGACCTGAGGGAAGCAGAGCATCGGCAGGGCGAGGGCGGCCTGCGCGGCGTTGGAGACCGCGGCCGAGGCGAGCAAGCCCAGGGCCAGTGCCGAGGTCGCCTCGATCACAATCGTCACGAACAGGAGGGCGGACACGTCCCATCCGACGGCGGGGAGCCGACCGAGCGCCCGCAGCACACCGAGCAGCAACGCGCTCACCCCAGCCAGCACCGGAAGCAGCGCTGTCACCTTGGAGGCCACGTAGGCGCCCACGCTGAGCCCGGCCAGGCGCTCCTGCCGGAAGACGGCCATCTCCCCGACGATCTGGAGCAGGCCGTACGTGAGGCCGAAGAAGAAACCTGCGAATGCGATCCAGAACACGATCTGGGCCGGGCCGAGGTCGGCTGCGCTCCGCGGATCGAACGCGCCGCGCTGGAACAGTGTCGCCATCATCGCCGTGACCAGCACCGGTGAGCCGAGCAGGACGGCCAGGGTCAGCCGGTTGCGAAGGAGGACATCTACATTGCGTCGGGTGAGTAGCCACCATTGCCGCACCATGCCTGTGCGTGTGACGTCTGTAAGGGCGGCCGCGACGGGCGGGACAGGCGGTAGTACCGATCCGGGCCGGGCTTCGGACGTCACACCACTGTCCGCGAAACGCTCCGCCCAGATCTGAGGGGTGTGCTCACGAGCCAGCCGGTCGTACACTTCGGCGAGATCCTCTACGCCGAAGTAGCGCCGTGCCTCGGTCGGGCTGCCGGTGAAGGCCAGGTGACCGTCGCGAGCCAGGAACACCACCCGGTCACACCGGTCGATGCCGGCCGGCTCATGCGTCGTGAGGACGACCGTGACCCCGCGCCGGCTGAGTCGACGCAGCAGGCGCATCACGTCGGCTGCGGTCGACGGGTCGAGCCCGGAGGTGGGTTCGTCGAGGAAGAAGAGGTGTGGCCGGGTCAGTAGCTCCACGGCGATACTGGCCCGCTTGCGCTGGCCGCCGGACAGTGCACGGACCGGCACCTCGGCCCGATCAGCCAGGTCGAGGTCCTGCATGGTCTCCTCGACTATCCGATCCGCTTCGGCCGCCGATGTGCCCGCGGGCAGCCGGAGCCGCGCCGCGTACCGCAGCGTGCGGCGCAGGGGCATCTCGAGGTGGATGATGTCGTCCTGGGGCACGTAGCCGATACGGGAATCGGCGCTGACTCGGGCACCGCGAACGACACCGTCGTGTCGAACCTCCCCGGCGGACGGTGGTTGCAGTCCCGCGAGGATCTCCAGCAATGTGCTCTTTCCTGCTCCACTGCCGCCGGCAATGGCGACCAACTCGCCGGGTTCGACCGACAGCGACAGCTCCTGGAGGATCCGCCGCGCCCCGACCTGCCGGCTCACGTCGACGGCATCGACCCGCCCCACGGTCGGTGGTTCCAATGTCGATGCGGTCATGTCGGGTGATCTCAGTGATTCCTGAACTCGCTTTGTCATGCCCTGATCATCGGCCCGCCGGTTCGGTGGCCGCATGGGGCGTTTGCCTCAAATCGGGCGCCCGAAACCGATCCGAGGCGGAGCCGATGAGGCAAGCTTCAAGTAGACCGATACTGAACGCACGGATTGGGGAGCGGGGTGGCACGAACATTCTCGGGGCGGCGGATCGTCGCCGTCTTGGCGATCTCGGTGACGGGACTGGTGGGATGCGGTGAGTCGGCAGTTCAACCGGCCGGGCCAGGTGCACAGCTGACCGAAACGATTCCGAGGACGATGGAGCACGCCTCGATTCCCGGGGCCATCGTCGGTATCTGGCAGGACGGCGCCGAGCCCTACGTCCAGGCGTTCGGGGTACGCGATACGGCCACCGGCGACCCCATGGCGCCCGACCTGTTCATGCGCATCGGCAGCGTGACCAAGACCTTCACCACCACCGCCGTGCTGCAACTGGTCGATCAGGGAAAGGTCGGCCTCGACGATCCGATCGACCGGTATGTGCCCGACGTTCCCAACGGGGACACGATCACCATCCGCCAGTTGGCGGCCATGCGCAGTGGGCTTCCCGACTACTCGGACGTGGTGATCCCGGCGCTCCCGAGTCAGCCGCAGCGTCAATGGACGCCCCAGGAACTGCTCGAGATCGGTTTCAGCCGTCCACCGCTGTTCGTACCGGGCACCGAGTTCGACTACTCCAACACCAATACCGCGCTCTTGGGCCTCGTCGTCGAGAAGGTGTCCGGGCAGCCGCTGAACGCCTATATCGACGAGTACATCGCGCGACCCGAGAGTCTCGGCCACACCTCGGTCCCGACCGATGCGGCCTTTGCGTCACCGCACGCTCACGGATACACGAAAACAATTGACGGCGAGACGGTGGACGCGACCGACTGGAACCCGTCGTGGGGATTCGGTGCGGGAAACATGATTTCGACGCTCGACGACCTGCGTGTGTGGGTGCGCGACTTGGCAGGAGGAACGTTGCTCTCGCCGGCAACTCAGCGCGAGCGGGAGCAGTTTCAGCCGGCGCCGTCGGAAGGTACGGATTCGATGTACGGACTGGGGGTCGAGTACCAGAACGGCTGGATCGGCCACAACGGAAATATCGCGGGCTACCAGACCTACGCCTATTACCTTCCGCCCGAGGGCAAGACGGTGGTAATGCTGGTCAATACGAACGTCGACCCGCTGGGCGTGTGGAACTTCTTCGCTGAGATCGTGAAGATCATCAGCCCCGACCATCCCTGGCCGGCGCCTCCGTCGTAGAGGTCGGATGAAAAGGAGTGCGGCCGCGCGGATCAGGTACGTCTTCGCCTTCGGAGTCGGGCTCTCCGGCAGGTGGCAGCCAGTGGTGGGCGCCGACGGGGGTCTGCCTTCAACCAGCTGACATCAGCAATCCGACGAGTGCAATCGCGATCGCCGAGGCGGCACCACAGATTGTCCAGGCCCGCACAGCGGTCCGGCGCCAGCGGGGATTGCGGATCCGGGTGGTCGGCGCGGGGGCAGCGCCCGATCCACCGGCACGTGACGGTTCGGGTTCGCGTCCGTGACGGTGCGACATCGCATCCGCGGCGAGCGCTGCGCCGAGAGAGGCGACCACCACGATCAACGTGACGGCGATGACCACAACAGTCCAGGGCATAGTTGTACCGAGCCTTTACGATTCCTGGGATGTCGACGGGTTGCGGTCGACGTCGGCCTGTCGGTCGCCGTCATCCGTCGACATGGAACGGCACGCCGCGCGGGCGGCGTCTCTGGGGCGCGTCATGGAGAAGGTCGGAGCATCACAGCTGCCGCGATGAGGCCGGCGAATGTCGCGGCGACGATCGCCGCGGTGGCGCCCAGTGAGTTGGTGACCATCCACGCGGGCATGGCTACGGATAGTGAGGCACCGGCACCGATGACTGGCTGTGTGAGGCGTTCTGTACCGCCGGGTATCCACTGCTTCATGGGTAGCGAGGGATGCATTCCATGCTCCTTTCGCAAGGATAGATGCAGGCGGTGGCGATGTCGGGTCCGATCGGCAGGGGCCGCCTGCGAGGTTTGTCTGTCTCCTCCGGTAACGATTAAGAGTGATTTGGATCACAATTGAGTTGCAGAGCTCGTTTGTACCGCATTCCTGTCGGGAGCGCCACTGGGCAACCGTCCATGTTCGGGAAGCCCCGAAACCGTCCGGTGTGACTCGCGGTAACCGACATCGACCGCGAGCGGGAATCTCTCCGCGTTGACGGGGTGCTGTGATCCGGATCGGAGAGTCGGACAATGAAGTGAGCCGCTGTCATCACAGATCGAGGTATGGACTTCATGTGGGGGAGGAGCTGGGGCCCAATACGATTGGCTCCGGTGCCTGCCTGGAGGGGTCGACGGTGGGCTTCGAGGCCGATGTCACGTGGCATGGCGATCCCGACGACAATCCACACGGCATGAGCGCTCCGCGGAAGGCGCGGATATCAACGACGGGACTTAAGACTCTATCCGCAAGTGCTTTCGTCGAGCTTACGATTCCGCGTGTGACACTCGGCTCCCTGTCCTTGGCCCTACTACGCGTGAACTACCGACTTGCGCGGCTTCCGCTGCAACTGTTCGAAGACGTGGCGGTGTCTCGGCTCGACGAACAGGAGCCGGTACGGCTCGCCTACGAGCAGATCCTGATCGACTGCGACCGTGCCGCGGCGTACCTGCTCAACGATGAGAACGCGGCCAGGCGCGCGGCCGAGCTGGAACGGCGGACCACGTCGGTACGACTGCTGATTGCCCGTGAACATCACCGCGTCCAGCGTCGTGGTGTGATCTTGCTCGATGAGCAGCGCGAGCGATTTCATCAACGCCGTCAGCAGGACGCGGGTCCGCCGACATGACGTGTGCCGGTTTCGCCGTTACGGTGGTGCGCGGTCAGCACGATCGACCGGTGAGCCGACGGGCCCGGGTGGGGCGTAGCGAAGTTTCGCGCATCATCAGGGCGCGCCGGCTGCGCTGACCTTCCACGTTTCATCCCGCTGAGCGTGCGCATCGCACATGACGTCCGTCGATCACCGACCATCGGTCCCCCATCTCGGTGATGCTAGAAAGTGGCGTTGATGGTGGTTTTGGGCAGGGTGGAGCGTACGGCGGGTCGCCGCCGCCCCGTCGGCTTCCATTTGGCGGGTTTCTCCTACTTTCACGTCCACCATGCTCTTGTGGATTACACACTGGTGAGGAGACGTGGACCAGTGCAGCGCTGATTCGGTGGCGGAATGTGCGACGAGTCAGCAGGATTCCTCTACTCGTGTCGGGCGCTCCGGATGCCTGGCACAGGTGCGCGTGGGCGTTCGTCGGTCGAGGCGCACCGTGACCCGTCGCCGACCGAGCCAGTTGCCGCACCTGAACGAGGGTTGATCGTCCGGCTCCGGATCCACCTTTGACCTCGTTGTATTCCGGTGGTGTCGCTCTCTGCGGTTCGATTCGGGAGACCGTTCATGCCGCAAAAGCTGACAGGAATTGGTAATTGACGAGTGAAAAATCAATGCCTACGGTAATTCTGGATGTGAGCGGTATCACTCGGGAATGTCGTGTGGTGATGTACGCCAGCACCGAGTCGCCATCCGAGCGAAATGCGCATTTGCACAATCCCTTTGAGGCAGAGTCATTGAACAGGAGTCGAACCGATGAGCGACAAGCTGAAGTTTTTCTCGCAGGAGTGGTGTGAACTGGCGCTCGGGGCCGTCAACGCGAACGCGGACGTATACAAGGGGTTCAAAGACCCCGATTCGTTCACCAACCGCATGGAGTTCGGCACCATCGGCAAAGACGATGTGGCCTGCCATATCGAGTGGGAGAAGGCCAAGATCGTCTCCTGGACGATCCGCAAGTTCGACGAGAGCGACCTGTGGTTGAAGATCAACGGGACCCTCGAGACGTGGCAGCGCGCAGCCGAGGGCGACGCAGAGGGCGGAAAACTGTTGCTGGCCGGAAAGGTCAAATTCGCCAAGGGGCCGATGTCGGCGGCCATCGAGAATGCTGGAGCCTTCAACAATTTCCTGTTGTCGTGGGGTCAGGTGCCCACGGACTGGGACGTGTGACCCACTAGCAAACGGCCCGTGTGGGACTCGCGTGTTCTCCAGGCGAGTCCCGCGCAGGGGCCGATAGGACATCTCGCTGACCCCTGCTGTGAAAGGCCATGATCGATGACCACTGTTGAAATTGAGACATACCCGGTAACTCTGTACGACGGGGACGACGCGAACGGCGTCGCCAGCATCGTCGGGATGCTGATCGGGCAGAACGTCGAGAACTTTCCGTCCCGAGTCAAGTTCGCACGTAAGATCTCCCGGCCGGTGTCGATCTACAGCACCGACACCGACAGCGCCTGCACGATCGTGTTCGGCACCGACGCGGCAATTGTCTACAACGACATCGTGGGTCGGCCGAGCGTCACCATCAGTGCCAGCGTGGACCAGATCCTAGATGTGTCACAGTTGCCTATGAAAGCCGGCGGGTTGATCCCGGTGGGCTTCTTCACCAACCGTGGGATGAAGGTGCTCGGCGGAATCCTCACGCACAAGCTCGTGGTGAAGGGTCTTCTCACACACACGCTGACGGCGTTGCGCACTGTCGCGCTGGTCTCGGTTGTCGAGTCATGACGGCGATTTCGAGCCGGAACCGGCACACCCTCGATAGCGAGGCCACCATGCCGATCGCATCTCCCGATGAGATCGCACCGGACGGATTCGCCGATCCGCCGCGGCGCGGCTCGACCACAACGAATGTGGCGCGCGTGCTCATGGTTCTCGCGCTGATTCCAGTGGGTGCGTTATACCTGTATCCCCGGATCTACGACTTGACGGCCACGCCCTATCGGCTCGACCAGGCGGTGGTGTCCGCCGGCAACTACAACCCGGCCCTGGATCAGATTGTCGAGCACGAGAAGGTCACGCTGGCCGCGTTCGACGCGCTCGAGAAGATGAAGGCGTCACTGGCGAGTGTCCTGAGCACCGATGCGGCCGTGACGGCGGAACTGAACACCCTCACCGGGCAGATCACCGGCGACGTGCAGAAGACCCTCGACCTCGCCGGTGCGAACGTGACCGATCTCGTCGCCTCGCTGGATACGTTGACCGCGCACATCAGCTCACTGCAGGCGCCGGTCGACGGCGCCACTGCGGCTGTCGCCGGCGACCGCGCCACCTTGGACGCAATCCTCGCCGACGCACGATCAACCGCCGCGAAGGTCCACAGCGCCCGCCTGTCGGCGGAAGAATCCGCGAACGACCTGTCTGGAAAGTAGGATAAGAACCTTGATTTTCTTCGGACGCCGCGGCGGACCGGCGCGCCTGGTCCTGTCGATCGTCGCGGTCGGGGTTCTCGGCCTGCTCACCTTCGTCGTGTTCAACCTGAACACCCGACTCGACAACCAGCAACGCGCCAACGAAACGAGCATCACCGCCTCCCAAGGCATCGTCGACGTCAACGACCGACTGACCAAGCAACTCGCACAATTGACCGAACTGACCCACACCGCGCAGACCGCACTCGATGCGACCGCCGCGCTCGGGCCGCTGCTGACCAGACTCGATGAAGCGATCGCCCCGGCAGCGCAGATGCTTGCCAGCAGCACCGACGGGGCGCAGTTGACGAACGATCAGCTGACCAACATCCAGGGCATTCTCGGGGAAGTTCAAAACACTGTGCTCCCGCTCGTGGACTCGGCGCAAGCGTTCGGTGATCAGGGCCGCCAATTGTTGGCCATCGTTCAGGGGCTCGTCAGCGACCTGCAGGGCTCGGTGGCGGCCGCGCAGACCATCAACCAGATGCTTCCGCTCCCGGGCTGAGCCCCACTTCGCTCCTCCAACCGATCTGTACCTACTCTCGACTGGACGTGACATGCAGCAGGGCACCGACTTACCGGACGAGGCGTACCCGCGCCGAGGCCTGGCCGGACTTCAGCGACTCGACATCCCAGCATCGGCGCTGCCATATCGAAAGGGCTTACTCCCCTACCGACTGGACATATCCACCACTGCGACACCGAGTTCCAGCGGGTTCGCCGTAGCCACCGAATGGATGGGCCGCCTCGCCGCGGTTCTGGCTGTGGTCCTGTTCGGGCTCGTGTTGGCGGCCATCCACAAGGGCCAGCTCGTGCAGGACAGCGCGCGCACGATCGTGGACAACTTCCGGCTGACCAACGAGTACTTCGCCCAACGGGCAGATCTCACCGCCCCGGCGACGGCCCATAGGCAACTCGATGAATTGGCGGGGGTGTTGGCCCAGCTCAATACCGCAACTGCCGCCGACGTCGAGCACCTGGCTGCCTTGCTGCCGGATGCACGAGCGTTGCTCGCCGCCGGTCAGGGCGACACCGCGATCGCCGGACAGCTCGAGACCGTCGCCACCACGTTGCAGGGCTCCGCAGCGTCGCTGCATCAAATTTCGGCGGACGCGAACACCACCGTGAGCGATGTGAACAACGAGCTCACCACGGCGATCGATCTTGTGAATGCACTCAACGCGGAGCTGACGCGGACGACGAACAAACTCGCGCTGGTTCCCGAACAGGGAGCCTTAATTCCAGCACCGGGGGGGAACTGATGATCACCAAGAAGGCATGGCTCGGCGTAGTGCTCGGGCTGGGGCTCGCGCCCGCCGTGCTGCTCTGCGCCGTCAACGGGTTTCTTCCCGGACTCGACGACGTGGTCGACCCCCTGGGACGACCGTCGCAGCTGAGTCTCGAGGTCATCGATTCCGCCGGCCAGTTCGACACATTGACCTCGATTCTCGTTCCCAAACACGCCCGGCTGGCCTCCGACATCCAGGCGTTGGACCCGCTGGCCAACGACCTGGAAGGCCTGACAACCAAGGCCGGAGAGCTGACGGGACAATCCAAGACACTCAATGCCTCCACCGGCACAGTCAGCACGATCGCGGAGCCCCTGCCGGGCCTGGTCGCGAACGTGACCGACCGCGCCAACCAAGCGAGCCCGACGGTGGCGGGACTGTCGACGGCGGTCGGCTCGGTCACCACGCAACTCGAGGCCATCAACACCGGACTGACCACGATCGAAGGCACCCTGGGCACGCTCGGCCCCAAGGCCACCGCCATCGCCGCGACCCTCGCGAACGTCGAGGAAGAAGCCCGGCACATCCAGGAACTCGGGCCGCTGCTCGCGGTAGTCGGGCCCCCGGTCAATTCCCTGAACCTCCCCCCTCTCGGCGTCGCGACCACCCCCACCCCCTAAACGCTCGGACTGGTCAGGAAATGACACGGAACGAGTGAAAGGCAGAACACACACCATGTTTCGGCTCTCCTGGGCGATTGCCCTGGCATTCACCATCGCACTCCTATGCGGCATTCTCATCGTCACACGAGACTTGAGCATCACCAACGACATCTTCAAAGACGGTGTCAATCAAGCGAAAACCGTGGACAAGACCACCAACGACGCACTGTCCGGGGCGATGGAATTGCCTCCGGCGAACGCCGCCATCAACCAGGGCCTTCCAGAAGTCGTCGGGGTGCTCGACTCCCTCACCCGCGCTGACCAGACCCTCGGGGATCTCGGCACCCAACTCCAGGCGCTCGGTGACGCCCTGAAATCCGCAGACGCCCCTCTCGGCGGGATCATCAACGCGGGTGCATCTGCAACCGATCAGGCAAATGCCGCCGCCGTTCCAGCGGGGCAAATCGTGCACACCCTGGCGGACGCCGACGCGAAAGTTCAAGCACTCGCCCCCTTGTTGGACCGATCACTCGCCCTGGGGCAAACGATCGACCAGAAACTGCGGATCGCGCTGATCCTGCCGGTTATCGGAAACTGACACGACACCGATACAGGTGAGCGACACGACCTCGGATACTCCGGGCAGAGAGTCGGAGTATCCGGGGCGGTGTGAATCTGGGCTTGATGCCTCGGTCCACATGTGGTCGGGAGTTGGCTGAGCCACCACCGGGCACGTGATCAGCTATCGCTTCGTGGGAGACGGCAGGTGGTGCCGGAACCTCTCAGTCATGGCGCGGGTTCTGCCACACAACGGGGAACAGGTCGCCGCCGATCGGGGAGCCGGGGGTCATCGGCGGGACAGAGAACCCGCCGATGTCGGCAATGTGGTCGAAGCTGGTGCCCGGCCTCGGATCCCAGACGACTTCGTCGCCGGCGAAGATCGTTGTTACGGCACGGCGGGGGCGACTGGAATGGTTGGCGGGCGATCCGTGGACGGTCTTGGGATGGTGCAGTAGCGCATCGCCCGGCTCGGCGTCACCGATGAACCATTCATGGCGGTCGTAGTCGGCGGAGAAATCGGGTAGTTCAGGGTAGGGCGAACGTTGATAAACGGCAGCAACCTCAGGATTGCCGCTGAAACTGCGGGGTCGGTAGACCGGACCGAGGTGTGAGCCTTTCAGGTAGTGAACGGCACCGTTGTCGGTCGTGACGGTGTCGAGCGGGACCCAGATACGGAAGTACTGATCGCCGTCGATAGGCAGATAGGCGTAGTCCTGGTGGAAGGGCGCACCCTCGACCGCCCCCGGCTCCTGCGCGAACACCTGGTCGTAGAAGAACCGCAGCGACCTCACTGCAGGATGGATCTGGCGGGCAATGTTCTTGGTCGGTCCGCACAGAGCCCAGGCGTCGAACGCCGAGTCGACGAAGCGAGGAAAGGCCTGGGAGAAGAAGCGAGGCTGACCCGGGGACGTGTAGTTCTGAGAGGTGGCGTGAACGTCGGTCATCAGCCGATCCACCGCGGTCCGGAGGTAGTCGATCCACGACGGAGCGATCACGGCCTCGAGGCGAGTAACTCCATTGGCAACGAAGTCCGCTCGCTCCTCGTCGGTGATCTCGCGGAGCAGTCCCTCTGTGGGGTGGTCGATATGATGTTGGGTGGTCATTGGCATTCCTTTGCAGGTGGTGACCGCGGCAGCGCGGCGGGACATCGTGATAGCGGCGTTTCCGCCCCGGGCAGTGATGTCGCGGAACGGTGCCTACCGGGACGGTCCTTCTGATTACACAGAGGCGGAGCAGGGTGGCGGTGGCCGTCCGCGTGATCATCGGGGAATCTGCAACGAGTCAGCAGAATCGTTGTGCCCGCATGGCGCGCGCGGACCTGGTGATGCTCTGCGGAGTGAGAAACCGGCCGTGGCGCGATGAATGGCCGGGCGGGGTGGGACGCGACAGAGGCCCCGTCGGCACTCAGCGGTGGATGAGGGTCGGCGCGCGCGTCTCGAAGAACGCGGACACGCCTTCCTTCTGATCGTCGGGTCCGAACGCCGAATGGAAAGCCCGCCGTTCGTAGCGCAATCCCTCGCCGAGAGTGGTCTCGAAGGAATGATTGACTGCTTCCTTCGCCAGCATCGCGACCGGTAACGACATCGATGCGATCGCCTCGGCGATACCTGCGCCTCGCCGAGCAGTTGCTCGGCGGGAACGATACGGCTGACCAGTCCGGAGCGCTCGACCTCCACCGCGTCCATAGTGCGTCCCGTCAGTAGTAGGTCCATGGCCTTGCCTTGCCGATTGCCCGCGTAAGGCGCTGTGAGCCAACGCGACCGGGAATCACGCCCGACCTCGGGCTGGCCGAATCTCGGGTATCAGCGGCGATGACCAAGTCGCACATCATCGCCACCTTGCAGGCGCCGCCGAGCGCATTCCGGCTACGGCAGCGATGGTCGGCTTACGTACCGCCGCCAACCGTTCCCAACCTGCGAGAAAGTCGCTGGCGAACATATCGATGTAGGTTCGGGGACGCATCTCCTTGATGTCGGCGCCGGCCGCGAGCATCGCAGTGTTGAGGGCGTTGAGCGCCTTGGTCCGGTTCAGTGTGACCGTACCGACCCGCCCGGTACGCTCGAGCAGGATCGTGTCGAACTCGTTCACCGCTGTTCCTTTCGGTCCATCTTGATTGTGGCCTGTGTTGAGCTTGTGAAAATGTCGATGTCATGGCGGTCAGAAGCCGCGGCGCTCCGTCATCCTGTGTTGGTCGGAACGTTGGCAGAGTGCATCCACGCGCGCTCGCGCAGGGGGCTGCCGAATCCTGCGCAGCAGCATGTCGGCGGGCCCGGCCGGTGAACCGGGCCAGGAGGTCAGCCGCGGCTTCGGACTGCGGGCAGAGAAACCGGAACTCATGCGGCCTACTACTGGTAGCTGCGGTGCGGCTTGGTCATCGGGCGGTGAGCACCGCCGCAACACCTACCGCCGCTGCGATCACGATCACCGACCAGAGGATCAGATCCCACAGTCGGCATTGTGATCCGGGCTCGTCCCCGCGGATGGCCGGCGCCACCAACTCTGACTGTCTTTTCATTCGTACACACCTCACGACCCGTCGACTGGTCCGGACCGGAAGTCGCATGACGCAGCAGCGCGCCCTGGGGTCTGTTGGCATGGTCCGGTATTGCATCCGACCGACCGGGCGTCCTGATTGCTGTGCCAGTTCTGCTGGGCTAGCATCTGCCTGAAGAAACCTTTCACTACTCAGAAAGTTTATACGGTGAATAATTGACTGGCGATCTTTTCACTCCTATGATTATGTGATCCACAACACAATGTTGGGATCGGGTGCAGGCCCGGCAGGACGATCGGATGCACAGAAGAGGCGCGACCAATGGACGCGACAGACGAATTTTTCAGCTGGACCTCACGGCGAACCGTCATCGGGGCGGGGCATCGAGCCTCGACAGCGTCGGGACTGCTACGGGTCCAAGGTGATACGGCGGGAGATCTGCTACAGCGCGGCCTGGACGTCAGACTCGTGGTTGCCGGGCGCCACTGCCGATTGATTACCTTCACCCATGACGGCGACGACTACGTCGTAGTGATCATCGGTTCGGTACGCCGCCGACGCGACGTGCCCATCCGGGCGGTCGACGAGGAATCGTTACTGGTAGATGCGAGCCGGAGTGCAACGTCAGCGGAAATACTGATCGGGATCCCGATCGATCCGAGGACCGCACATCCCGAGCGGTGCCGCGAACGAATGCTGGCTTCGCAGCTGTGCCAAGGCGGCCCGATCCGGCAGATGCTCAGTGTGACGGGGGTTCACTCGGTTCTGGTGCCGATGCTGGCGCCCGCCAATTACGCGGCGTAACCGCCTGTCCGTCCCAATGCCCATGCTTGCTTCGGCGAATCACCGGGGCGGCAGGCGCGGGGGCAGCGCCGTGCAGCAACTAACTCACACGATCCCATTGGGGACAGAGAGCAGACTTTCGTGCCATTCTTGGAGAAGTTCTTCACCGCGATTCTCACTCTGACCGGCGCCACCTTCGGCGGCTGGCCTCTGGGCGAGGACGAGGATTCAGAGGCCGACGCACTCTGGTGGGAACAGGAATGATCGAGCCGGGCTGGGCTGTGCAGCTGGCGCAGGAGTACATATAGCCGACTGCGGCAGAGCAATCGGCCGTTGATCTCGCCGGAGCTCCGGTGGATCGATGGTGTAGCGGGCGTTCAGTATTCGAGACCCCGGCATCGCATTCCTCGGTGTGTGAGGCGTCTGAGTGGTCCTCGGTTGGGATCTCTTGTCGAGGGCTGACCGGACTTCCACCACTCACCCCAGCCCTCGCCCGCGTGGGCACCGCATGGCGTGGGGGTGAGTGCACTAGAGCACTCACCCCCACTCCCGCCGGCCGATCGCACCTCCTTTCAGGGGACGGCGAGCGAACTTTCGCGGGGCCTCGGCTGGGGGCGATTGGTCTCACGAAAGCCAGCCCGAGCACGCCGGCGGCCACCGAGGCCGCGCCCGGAACAAGGAACCACAGGGTCCGGGTGGTCGTCGCCGTATGGGAAGTGGGAATACCGGATGCCAATTGGAACCTCCCGACGTTCCCTTCGATGCCGCCGACAAGTCCCTGGAAGCGGGGGAGTGCGGTGTTGAGAGCTCTGACGCCGGTGGCCACGTCGGGGCAATTCTGCGACAGGAAGTTCTGGAACTGCGCCGGGTCCATCTTCAAGGCTCCCGCGAGCGCTGGGAGTGTCTGCTCGTACAAATGATCGGACATGGCTACCACCTCCAGAACGATCTTCTTCGCCGGATTTTAGATCTCCCCATTCTTTGAGTTCGGCTCCGCAGCAACTGTTTTAGTTCGGAAGTCTGCCCAGATTCAGTGCCGCACAGATTGTGTCGTATGAGATGCGTAGCGGCGTCAGATCGACCGTACGATATCCGCCGGCCTTCGCGTATCAGTTGCCTGCGGGAGAGTGCGCTATTTCTGCTGTTCTGGCGTGGGTGCCGTCCTGACGGTCGAGGGCCTCCAGTGCATCGCAGGAGTACTTCCCGTTCGCATATTCGCGGGGTGTGACTGCGTACCGGCGCTTGAACTCTGTAATGAAGTGGGACGCGCTCGAATAGCCCACGGCGCGTGCAACTTCGCTCACACTGATGCCGGAACGGGAGATGAGCATGCGTCGAGCAGCGGCCAGCCGCTCGGATTTGAGGAACTGGTAGGGACTCACGCCGATCGTCGCACGGAAGGTATGCGCAAACGCCGACTCACTAAGCTGAACCTCCCGCGCGATGTCGCTCACACTCATCGATTCAGTGAGATGAGACCTGATGTACTCGATCGCCGCCCGCGTAGGATCGACGTCGGACTCGCGTGAGGCAACCTCGAGCGGATCCTGACAGTTGACGATCTGCAGAAGGCGATACACGATCTCCTGCAAACAGATCGGTGCGAGCACTCGCTCGTCCAACTCGCCATCGAGTGCATGAAGGAACCGGAGAACGGAGTGGAGTAGTCGCGCATCGACACCGAAGGTGCCGCTGCACTGATTGCCACCCGCACGGCCACGCCGGGCCATCGGCACCGCCGCGGCATCGCTGACCAAGACATCCGTCGAGATGCGGCGAATGATCGCCGCGTCGATCTGCAGAAACATCGCGAGGAAGGGATGGTCGGCGGAGGCCGCGACTACTTCGATCGCGGGGCACAGACGGTCCGTGAAGACGACTCCCTCGAGTGGGCCGCATCCGTGCGCGGTGCGATCGATGTCCACGGACAGTCGCCCCTGGGCGACGAGACCGAAGGTGACGCCATGGGCCGGCTCCCACGAATACGGACCCGGCTCCTCGAACCGGCAGACGGTCACCCCCGGCCGCGCCTCCCGGGCCCCGATCCCACCGGCCCAACAGTTCAGTTCGACGAGCAGGTCTTCCATCGGCATCGGCTCAGGCACACGGTCCACAACTGTGCCTTCCGTCCCGAAGCGGTGCTGGTTCGGCGCGGTCACATCCGATCCGACAATCGGCGGGCGGCGAGCTGAATCGCTTCCCACACGGTGGCGAACGGTGGGGCATACGAGAGATCCATCGCGGCAAGGTCGTCGACGCTCATCTCGCCCCACAGCACCGCGGCCGCAGTGTCGATCCTCTTGGCCGACTGAGCCCCGCCCACGATCTGCACACCGAGCAACCGGCGCGTACGACGGTCGGCGATGATCTTGGTGGCGATCGGTGATCGCTCCGGCATATATCCACTCGCCGTGCCGCCGACAGTGACCAGAGACTCCACGTCGTACCCCGCCTCGGTCGCCTCCTGAGTACCGAGGCCTGTGCGGGCGACCTCCACGTGAGTGCCGGCGGACACGAACCGGGTAATGGCGGTGCCCAGAACACCAGGGAACTCGTGCGATCCGCCAACCGTGTTGTACCCACAGATACGACCCTGCTTGTTCGCGTGGGTGCCCAGGGGCGCGAGGACGTACTTCCCCCGGATTCGGTCGATGACCTCGCAGCAGTCCCCGGCCGCCCATACGCCCTCGGCGACCTCTTGCCGCTCGTTGGGCAAGTAGCCGCCGCGTTCGCCGATGGGCAATCCGGCGGCCACGCCGAGTTCGGTGGCCGGGCGCACACCGAGTCCGAGGACGACGACGTCGGTGGGGTAGACCTGTCCGTTACTGCCGGTGACCGACCGAACGTGGCCGTCGACGCTGTCGATGTCGATATCGGCGACCGTGGTGTTCGTCACGACGTCGACTCCGCCTGCTTGAACGGTCTCGCGCACCCTCTCACTCATATCGCTGTCGAGGCTGCTCATCACAGCACTGCGCGTCAGGAGGGTGGTGCTGAATCCGCGTTGCACCATCGCTTCGGCCATTTCGACGCCGATGTACCCGCCGCCCACCACCACCGCGCGGCGGCGGATGGCTATTCCGCCGCGTGCCCGGCGGGAGACGAGATCGAGCCAGTGCCGGGCATGATCGAGATCCTTGACCGGGTGCACACCTCCCACAAGCTCACCGCCGTCGGTCACCGCCCACTCCGGGATGATCGGATGGGCACCGGTGGCGAGGACAAGCTTGTCGAATCGAACAACTTCCTCCTCACCTCCAGCGTTGTGGGCGTAGGTGACCGTCCGAGTATCGAGGTCGATCTGTGTTGCGGTGACGTTCATCCGGAGGTCCACCCCCATCGCCCGATGCTTCTCGGGAGTGCGAGCGCTCAATTCGTCGGTCGTGCCGACCGTCCCGGACACCAGGTACGGGATGCCGCAGGCAGAATACGAGGTGTCGGAGGTCTTCTCGAGCGCGATCACATCGACGTCGCGTCCCGCGGCTTTCGCGCTGCGCAGCGCCTGATGGGCCGCGCTCATACCCGCGGCGTCGGCGCCGATGACGACGATTTGCTCGCGCTGTTTCGGTGGGACCGCCCTGCTCATCGCATCTCCGTCATGGTTGTGCACCGGGCAACCGCCCATTCGATCGTGTCGGCTGCCAGGCGGGTGCCGCTGAGCGCATCGATCTCGCGGATTCCTGTTGGGCTGGTGACATTCACTTCGGTGAGCCTGTCTCCGATGATGTCGATTCCGACGAACACGAGTCCGCGCCTGACGAGCTCGGGTCCGAGTGTGTTGCAGATTTCACGATCGCGGGCGGTCACGGTGTCGCGCACGACGCGTGCACCGGTGGCCATGTTGCACCGGAATTCATCGCCGGCGCCGCCGGTCTCGACGAGTCGGCGGACGGATCCGATCGGCTGACCGTCGAGGACGATCACGCGACGGTCGCCCGCTGTCTCCGCCTCCGGAATGTACTGCTGGACGACCACGTGTTGGCCACCGCGGACGGTGGCGGTGTCGAGTATCGAGTGCAGGTTCGGGTCATGCGGTCGCAGGAGCATGATGCCACGGCCGGCCATGCCGTCGGTGGGTTTGAGAACTGCGGTGCCCCAGGAATGCACGGCTTCGACTATTTCGTCTCTGTCCGCGGAGACGAGGGTGGGGGGACCCAATTCGGGCATCCGCAGGGCGAACAACTTCTCGTTCGCGTCGCGGAGCCCGGCAGGGGAATTGATCAGCAGCGTCGTGGTGGGATCGACCAAGTCGAGGATGAAGGTGGCACGAAGGTAGTTGCTGTCGACCGGAGGGTCGGTCCGCATGAAGATCGCCGATACCTCGTCGAGAGGGAGGCGGCGGGATGCGCCACTGGTGTACCAGTCGGTGTCGGCGATCCACTTGTCTTCGCTCAAGACCGCAGGCCGTAACGTCACCTCCCGGCAACGGGCGAATGCGCGCCCTCGATCGATGCCGAGCTCACCGATCGTTGTGGTCAACACGCGATGGCCGGCCAGCTGCGCTTCCTCCATCAAGGCGATGGTGGTGTCGTGCGCGGGTGCCAGTCCGGCAAGGGGATCGGTGATGAACACGAAGTCCAACCGAAGCCCAGAGCGGGCCTGCGGGTCGTCGAGCACCGGCGGCCAGCTCATGACGCCACCTCGCCGGTAGTGCGATGCGCCGACTCCCCTGTCCAGGCGGCCGGTACCAGGCCGCTGTACATGGCGCTCTGCGGTCCCTGGTCGCGGGCGGCGACCCCGAACCGGGTGCGATCGTCGGCGGAGTCGTCCCCCCAGATCGATGCGTAGCCGTCACGATGGCGCCGAGCGTCGAATACCCTGTCGAGGTCGGCGAGGGTGTCCCAATGGACGATGGTGAGCACGGGTCCCAGTGGTTCACGGGAGTGGGCCAGCGCCTTTGCCGCAGCCTTCGACGTCGCGTCGCCGAGATCGACGACCGTGGTGGGCAGCCGCCACCCCATTCGATGCCTGATGTCATCGGGAATCGTTCCCCCCAGCAGTACCCGCCCGCCGCCGGCGTCCAACTCGTCGATCCGGTCGAAGGCCCGCCGCCGGATGGGTTCGCTGGGCAGGGGAGCGGCACGATTGTTGAAGCGGGTCAGCTGGCCGAGAACCGCGGCGATGGCATTCTTGGCGACGTCCCGGTGCACCGCGACGGTGTGCAGACCGAATGGTCCGCCCGCGTTGTGCACCCGAACGGCTTCCGCGATGGCGGAGGCCATCGCCGCGAATTTGTCATTCGCGAGGCCGGGGTAGACGATCGCGGCGTTGCCGCCACCGGTCAGGGTCCGCAGGGGCACCTGTGTCCGGCGTTCAGCTCGGCTGGCCCGGCTCACGGTGGACTCGTTCGCCCGCACGTGCAGCGTCCCGAGTGCGGTACTACTGATGAGGGCGGCGCCGACGTCGACGCCGGTGCCCTGCACGATATTGAGAACGCCGGCCGGAAATCCGAGCCGGTCCGCGATGAACGCGACCGCCACCGGTGACAAGGGGCCGCGCAGCGACGGCTTGATCACAACGGTGTTTCCGGCGGCCAGTGCCGGGAAAACATTCAGGAGCATCTCCGAGAACGGTGCCCCCCACGACAGGACGTGCCCGGAGATGCCTGCGGGTGTGGGCCGTGGGTGCAGGACCTCCCGGGTGAGGATCGCGCGAGCGATCCTCAATGTCGATTCGATACCGGCGAGCGAATCGGCGTATCCGAGACCTGTCTCGGTCGACTGCAGGCGTGCCAGCTCGGGTGCCGCCTCGGCGAGCCGGTGCAGCAACAGAGCCAACAGCTGGTCCCGGGTGTGTAGCTCGGACCACGGCCCCGACAGCGCGTCACCGGCGGCCGAAATCGCCCGATCGACGTCGAATCGCGACGAGAGGGGCACAACCGCGGTGATCGTGCTGTCGGAGGGGTTCCGGATCTCGTACTCGTAAGGCGCGGCCGGAAACACCCACCTTCCGTCGATGAGGTTACGTGCGTAGTGCTCATCGGTCGGTAGTTCGATGGTTTCCAGCAACATGATGGATCCTTCCGAGTTCGAGAGGGGGACTGCGTTCAGGCGATGAAACGGTCGAAGAACAGCCGGTCCGCGGAGGCCCCACGCTCGCGTACCAGCGCTCGCAACGCCGCGTCGACCATTCCGGCAGGGCCGGCGAGATAGATGTCGTGCTCACTGAGATCGGTCCAGTCTTCGGCGACGTGGTCGATCACCCGCCCTACCCGGGAATCGTCAAACACGTCCCAACCCGATGGCTCATTGCCGGCGAGGTCGGGATCTTCGACCGAGACGGCGACACGGGCACCCAATTCGTTCAAGCGGGCGAGCCGATCGAGAAGAACGATGTCCCCGGCCATACGCGCACCGATGTACAGGTCTACCCGCCGCGCCCGGTTCTCGACGAGAAGTTCCTCGGTGATCGCGAGGATCGGTGCCAGCCCGGTGCCGCCCGCAATACACACCGCCGGACGCTCGGACCCCGGTTGTGCGTATGCACGCCCATAGGGTCCTTCGACCAGGATTTCCTCGCCCACCTGGACCTTTTCGAAGAGCCAACTCGATGCCGCGCCGCCGGGCTTGGCGCGGATGATGAATTCCACGGTGGTGGAGCCGGCACCGTCGGCGGGGTGCGCCATCGAGTAGGCCCGCCGAACCCCGTCCGGTGATTCCAGCAGCATGAACTGCCCCGGCAGGAAGTCGATGGGTGAGCTGAAGTCGAGGGTGAACAGAGCGGTATCGGGGGTCAGCGCTTCGCGGCCCAGGAGTCGGGAAGTCACACGCTCGGGCACTGCCTCTCGACTCACCGTCGGCCCGTCGAGTATCGGTGCCTTGACTGTGCAGTTGGCCGTGGGAATCGATTGGCACATCAGGATCCGATTGCCGCGTCGGCGATCACGTTCGGAGAGCCCAGCGGCGTCGGGCCAGAGGTTCTTGACCTCCCCGTCCACGAGTTGCGCGCGGCAACTGCCGCATCCACCGCTGGCGCATTCGTAGGGCAGGGCCAGTCCGGCCCGGAGGCCGGCCCGAAGAAGTGTCTCTTCGGGCCCGCACGTCACCGGTCCCTCGTACCCACTGAAGTTCACTGTGACAGTCATGGTCTCAGATCTCAATCGGATTCGGCCCGCAGACCGACGGAGTCGAGGAACGAGTGCCAGTCCTGGCGGACAGCGGAAGCAATCTCGTCCGCGGACGCCCCACTCGGTGACGCGACGATCCGGGCACCGGCCCCGATCATCTCGTTCCCGCGTGCGGACCATTCACTCAAATGACCCTGAAGCACATCCAGATTGCCGGGATCGGCGGTGACGAGGAATTCGACCAAGGCCGCCGACCAGCGCTGACTCCGCAAGCTGTCACGCCAGAGGTTCTCCAGAATCAGCGAGTCCAATCGCGCCCCGACCCGGGCGGTTTGACGCCGGAGCTGGACGAGGAAGAGCTGATCCGCAATGGCCTTGGTCACCAGATTGGTCGCGACGAATGCTCGGTCCCAATCGAATTCCACCAGGGCCCATTCGAATGCGGCCCGAATCGGCTGCCAGTCGGGGCGCTCGGTCCAGAATTCCTTCTCCGCGGTGCCGAAGCCGCGTTCGGGATGCGTCAGCTGCAGTTGGGTGGTGCGGTACGCGGTGAGCTGCACCCGGCGGAGCTGGTCCGCGGTCTGGAAAGCGGCACAGTTGGCGACATAGCTGCTGATCGCGAGCTGCTGAACGTAGGCGGACAGCATCTGCTGGCTGTGCGCGACGTACCGCGTCGGGGTCAGGGCCCGCACCAGCAGGGTCAGTGCCTCATCGGAAAGCGTCTCGTCGGAGCCTTCGCCGTCGAACTGGGCGATCAAACCCTCGACGTACGTCTCCTGATCGTCTTGGTCGGCAACATAACTGCCGTAGGTGACGGTATCGGGATCCCTGAAGGCATCCCAGTCGGCGACCGTCAATTTCATCGAGTCACGGTGCTCGCGCAGCCACACGTTTCCGTGAACGTCCGGTCCCATTTCGAGTGGCACGGGCCCGGTGGTGTGGTTCATGTTGTGCGTGAGCACTTCGTACTCGGTGGGCCGTCGCCCGAGGTTGCCGAACGCACTCCAGGTCTTGAGCCCGCGTGAACGGGACCGCGGTGTCTTGTTGGTCATGACTTCTCCTGTCCGGAGTTCTGGTAGAACCAGACGTATTCATCGGTGCGAGTCTTGAGGCGCCCCTTGAACGAGGGCATGTCGATCTCGAGCGCGGCCAGCTGATAACTCTGTCCGAAGTGCTTTTCCAGGCTCGACTGCGTCAGGCGGCACGCTCCGCGTGTGTGGATGCGGACGTAGTCCTCGCGGTCGAGCACCAGCACGTCCTGTCCCGGGTTGTCCTCCTCGATCGCATCGATCACCGCCTCCGCAAGGTTTCCGGCCCGGATGACCGGACCCACAAGGTCGGGGGACGACTCGTCCGAGGCATCCATGTCGACAATGGTCATGAGTGTGAACTCCTACGGTCAGTGATGCGCCGCGGCCGGCGACTTGAGGCGAACTTGAATGACACCGTCCACGATTCGGACGTCGTGCTTGTGCAGACAGGTGTCTCGGGGATTGACCCCGGAACCGGTCAGCGCGTCGAACTGCCACTCGTGTGCGCGGCAGGTGACGACACCGTTCTCGAATTCCCCCTCGACCAGCGAGATGCTCTGGTGTGGGCAGATTCCGTCGTATGCGCGGACCTCACCGTTCACCTTCACCAAGAGCACTTCGTCGTCTCCGACGTCGAACGATTCCATCTCGTCGTCCCACAGTTCGTCCTCGGCGACCAGGTCGACGAAGTCGTTGCCGGGCTCGTCAGCCATTGGAACCCACCTGCTCTCGGAAGCGAACGTCGACCCATTGCAGCGGTGGGATCGTGCGGGTGCCGAGTAACTCGCCGAGGGTGGCGTCGGACGTCATCACGGTGCCGTTCACGAGCACGTCGTATCCCGGGCTCACCTCGGGTTTCGGGACCCGCCGGCCCACCGAATGCGCCGCGACCTTGCGGGCGATCTGATCCCAGGTGTCGTCGGTGTCCACGGCCACGAGGACTGGGACGAAATCGCCGACGAAACGGCCGGTAATGGGAAACGGTGCCATATCAGTTCTTCTCCTTGCCGATCGAGTGAAGTCCGAGCTCAGATCGAGATCGGTTCGCGTTCAACGGATTCCTCCGCCGGTGCGGGCTTCGAGGGAAGATAGTCCTTCGCCCAGGCGTAGTCGTACACATCGTCTCCCATCACGTCCGGGGTCAAACCCATGTAGAGCAGCCCACCGGCGAGGTCGGCCGGGAGAATCTGGCCGTCGATGAAGCGGTCGATGAAGTTCTGGTGGCCGGCGTAGCGCTCGGGGTCCTGCTCGAAGCACCACTTGGAGATCTCGGAATCGAAGTGGTAGAGCCGACCCTTGTAGGTCATGCTGTGGTCGGCGAGATCGTGCCGGGAGAACGCCGATCCCAACGGGAGCTGGGTGAGGTTGCACAGCGCCGGCAACGTGTCCGGCAGAGTGTCCTCGATCCGATCATCGTTGACGTTCTTGATGATCTCGTCCCACATCACACCCCAGTTCTCTTCCCAGGTGGGGTACTTCTCCCGCAGCCAGTCCCGTTCATCCTTCGAAACGCCGGCATTCGGCTTCCAGAACAGCGTCGGGCGCCAGAACCAGGTCCCCAGGTGCATGGCGTGATGACCGTTCTCGAGCGAGTACAGGAACTGGTCCCAATACCAGGGCTTCTTCAGCCCGTAGTCCTCGAGGATCCGTTCGTGGTGGTTGACGATCCACTCGAGCATGAACTCCTTGAAGCTCATCTTCCGCTGATCGAGGGGCGTGTAGTAATCCATCGCCGGCCCGGTCAACGTCTGGAACAGCCGGGTGGACCGCCAGAAGGCGACATCGAGTGCCTTCTGCGCGCGGGCCGGGTCGTGCTCCATCAGGATGGACAGGGTGGGGAAACCCTGCTGAGCGTGGCGTGCCTCATCGGTTTGGATGGAGGACAACAGGTTCGACCAGTTGATGTCGCCGGCAGCCATGGCGTCGGCGGCCAATGCGACGAACTGGACGTTGGTGAATCCGTGTTCGACGGTCAGGCTCGTCGCCAGCGCGGCCTCGACGCAGTCGGCGTTGAGCATCGCATCGTCGAAGAAGTTCTTCACCGCCAGGACACCCCACTCCTTGGTGTGGAACGCCTTCTGCGACCAGTCGAAACGCGGATCCTGCTTGAGCAGATCGTGGGAGAAACGCAGATCGAGCTGGGCGTGACGGGTTTCGTCGAGCATCCCGAAGACCCCGAGATTGCGCCAGCGCGGGGTCGGCGCGAACCGGCAGAATCGGCTCTGCATGGTCACCGCCATGTGCTCGACCATGCACGTGGTGCCCATGTGCAGATGCGATGCGGCGACGTGCGCGGGATCGAGCTTCTCGTAGGTGCCGGAACGCACCAGGGCGCTGCTGACGGCCTTGACGCCCGACTCCTTCTCACGCTGGATCCGGACGTAGTCGCGGTACGACACCCGGAACGGTTCGTCCCACTTGTCCCAGGCGTCCTTCGGTACGTCCCCCGCACCGCTCCAACTCGTCGGGAACGCCACCGCCGGATCGACGTAGCTCAGTTCCCAGTCGAGGTCTCGCGAGATGTCGTACCAATCGTCCCGGTTCAGTAACATATTGTGCGCCTTCCATTGTGACGGTATGGGCGGTGGTCTTCTGGATGGTTCGGTTCAGCGGTCATCGTTTGACCCGCAGCACTCTGTAGTTGGTGTACTCGAGGACACCGTGGATGGACTGTTCGACTCCGAGGCCGGACTGCTTGACGCCTCCGAACGGAACATCGGAGGAGAGCATCGGGTGCTGGTTGACCCAGACCGTGCCCGCCTCGACCCGTTCGGCGACCTCGGTCGCGCGCTGTTCGTCGGAGGACCACACCGAGGCGCCGAGCGCGAGTTCGGAGTCGTTGGCCCGTGCGATCACATCATCGATGTCGGTGTAGGTCAGGATCGGCAGGACCGGGCCGAACTGTTCCTCGCGAACCAGGGGCACGGAGTCGTCGACCCCGCGCACCAAGGTGACTGGGTGGAAGTAGCCGGGGCCCTCGGGCACCTCACCGCGGAAGTACACGTCGGCGCCGCGGTTGGCCGCATCATCGACATAGCCACGCACCTTGGTGAACTGGGCGGCGTTCTGGACCGGGCCCATGTCGACTCCGTCGTCGAGTCCGTTGCCCACCTTCACCCCCTTGGCGACCTCGGCCAGAGCCTCTTCGATCGCGGGGGCGAGGTGCTGGGGCACGTAGAGGCGCTTGAGGCCCGCGCAGACCTGACCACAGTTCGACAGGGCGCCCCAGTACAGGTCCGCCGCGATCGACGCCACGTCGACGTCGTCGAGGACGATGCCGGGATCGTTGCCACCGAGTTCGAGGGTCAGGCGCTTGAGGGTCGCGCCGGCGCCCGCCATGATCGACTTCCCCGCGCGTTCGGACCCGGTGAACGTGATCTTGTCGATCCCGGTGTGAGCCGTCATCGCCCGGCCGAGGTCGTCGCCGCCGCTGAGCACCTGCAACACACCCGGGGGGAGGATCTGTTGCGCGAGCTCACCCAGGCGCAAGGTGGCCACCGGGGTCAGGGGTGAGGGTTTGACGATGATCGGGTTGCCGGTGATCAGGGCGGGGCCGATCTTCCACAGCGCCAGCAGGAGGGGATAGTTCCAGGCGGTGATCCCCCCGACGACACCGACCGGTGCGCGGTGCACCTCGATCAGCTCGTCGTCGTTGTCCCGGATGACCTCGACAGGAATGTCCCAGCTCGCATACCGCTCGAGACCACGCAGACCCGATTCGATCTCGCCGGCGGCCTTCGCCAACGGCTTTCCCTGTTCGAGGGTCACCAGACGGGCCAGTTCGTCGATGTTGGCACGCACGTGGTCGACCAGGCGAAGGACGATGCCTTGCCGGAAGGGGAGGTCGTGCGTAGCCCAGTTCTTGGCGGCGCGCCGAGCGGCAGAGACCGCGGCGTCCAGGTGCTCGACTCCGGCGTCCGGAACCTCGATGAAGGCCGACTCGGTGGCGGGGTTGATCACAGGGATCACCGCTGCGGTGGTCGTGATCTCTCCGTCGATGGTCAGCCCAGGTGGGGTGATGTTGGACAGAGAATCTGCGGCGATACTCATGGTTGACTTCCTTCCGGGCGGAAGAGGGTCTTGAACTGTTCCGCGCTGTAGACGTGGTTTCGGGCCTTCTCCTCGCGCGGGTCGGAGATCCGGACCTTGGCGGCGGGTCGGGCAGAAATACGGTTGGCCCACGCTTTGACGTTGGGGTAGTCGGCGACATCGACCCCGTGCCCGGCGGCCACCCGAGTCCACGGGAATGCCGCGATGTCCGCGATCGAGTACTCGCCGGCGAGGTACTCGCGATCAGCGAGCCGGTCATCCATGACGCGGTAGAGGCGGGCCACCTCGCCCGCGTAGCGGTTTCGGGCGTACGGGTTGTCGATTCCCTGCTTCGGGGCATGCGAGACGAAGTGGGCGGCTTGTCCGGCCATCGGTCCCTGGTTGGCCACCTGCCAGAACAGCCAGCACAACACTTCTTGGCGGGCGATCGGATCCTCGGGGAGCAGGCGACCAGTCTTCTCCGCCAGGTAGAGCAGGATGGCACCGGATTCGAAGATCGCCAAGCGCCGGCCACCGGGGCCATCGTGATCCACGATGGCCGGCACTTTGCTGTTCGGATTGATCTCGACGTACTCCGATTCGAACTGATCGCCCTCACTGATGTCGGTCCAGACGATCTGGTAGTCAAGTCCCAATTCCTCCAGCGCGATGAGCACCTTCCGCACGTTGGGGCTTGTGTAGTAGTAGAGATCAATCATCGAACGATGCTCCAAGACAGTCGATTACCGGCGAGTTAGATGTCGTACTGCTTGCGGATGCGGTCCATGTAGTCCACGAGGTTCGCTTTGGACTGGACATATCCGGATCCGAGCCACTGCTGCGGCTGGTCGGCGATGTGCCGCAGCGTCGAATACACCGAGGCGTCGATCGAATGCAACTTGTCGCCGAGGAAGAAGTCCTTGTCGGCCAGGAAGTCGGACAGGGCATCGATATCCGCCCGGAAGAACTCGACGACGACCTCCGCGCTACGCCGGCCCATACCCTGGCCGTCGAACTCGGTGAGGATCCGGCCCCGGAACCCGTCCAGGCCTTCGCGCATCTCCGGGGTCACCTCGGCGCCCTGAACGATGTACGGGATGTAGGTCTCCCACCCGCTGTCCTCACGCCAGCGCGGCTGGATGATGCCGCTCCAGTACAAGTGCTCCTCGATCAACCGGTTGAACGCGAGCGCCAGGGCAAGCTCCTGCTTGCTCAGATCCGCATCGAGCTTGTCGCCGTACTTGTCCTTCAGGTAGGCGATGATCGTGTTGGAGTCACCGACCTTGGTTCCGTCGCTGTCGACGATGTACGGCAGCTTGCCGTGGGGCGAGTCCTCGTCCAGGGTCGCCAGGTCCTGCGTCTTGTGCTCGAACTCGACACCCGTGAACTTCAGGTAGTTGACTACCTTCGTGACGTACGGGCTGATGTCCGGGATCCCCCAGGCGGGAACATATCCGTAGACGGTGATCATCGTGTGTGACGTCCTTCTGTCTCGATGGGATGGAGATTCACTGGCGAACAGGGTGCGAGCCGTTGCTCACCACTGCAGGAAGGTTCCGTCCGAGTGCTGGAACCGGCCCGCGTT